>SLMF01000335.1 GCA_007133715.1 Planctomycetaceae bacterium | reverse complement strand
GCCATGTCGCCGGGCTGCACTTGTGGGGCCTGAAGGTCGCGCCATAGTGTCAGCACGGCCGCGATGCGCGCGGCCTGTTCCGCTGCCTTTGATGCGGTGCCAGTGACATGAGCAAGGTCGCCGCCGGGTGCCTGCGCGGCCTCGATTTTATCCGCGAAGGCGACCAGAAGCGCACGGGACTCCGGCGCAAGTTGCAGGATGCGCGGTTGCAGCTCGCGCGTTTCCGCGTCCATCGGCAAGGGCGTGTCGAGTATCTCGCGCAGCCGCGCCGCGAAGGCGGCGAGCGCATCATCGTCGCGCCGCGCATCGCGGGCAAAGCGGGTGCCGATGGCGCTGGGCGGCTCGCACAGAAGAAAGCGCCCGAGAAACCCGGTATCGGTCGCCATCGGATCGGCCAGGAAGGCGCGCGCAACGCTGGGCTGCACCATCAGGTGAACGGCCAGCCGCCGCCCGTAAAGGGTCGCGTGCCCATCGCCCGAGCGCGTGCGCCGGATCGGGTCGCCCATCCACAGCGAATTGAGCGCGGCCAGCGTCTTTTGGCGGTTGTCGGTGTTCATGGCGTGCCCGCCCAGGAATTGCCCGCCTTCATCCGAGAAAATTCCCAAGCTGGGTTGCCCATGCGCGAAAAGCCGGGTCAGCCCCTCAAAAGTCGGTTCGGTCACCGTCCGATCGGCGGAGGGGGGCGCGGCCGGCTCGGCCCCGAGCGCTTCAAGGTCGGCCTCGGCGGCGGTGCGCCTCTCGCCCTTGCCTTTCTTGGCCTCGGCAAGAATGCGGTCGCGCTCGCCCTTCCACAGCGCGACCGAGTTGCGCCAGCTTCCCACAGCCTCGCGCTGGGCCTTGGCCCGTTCACGTTCATGATCGCGCAGCCCGCCCATCAATGGCGCGTCGCAGGCGGATTTGCGTTCGCCCGAGCGCGCTACCGTCAGGGAGTAGAGCGACACCGGGCGCGGCCCGCCCAGCGCATCCACATTGGCGAAGCCCTGCACCGCCAGCGATGCTACCGCGAGCGCGGATTGCGCCGGGATCGCGACGGGTGCCTGCGTCATACCCTGCACCGCATCAACCGCGGCGCGTAGCGCTCCGAGCGACGCCACGGGATAGGCCGCGCCGGGCGGGATTTCGCGCACCAGCGGTTGCGGTCCCTCGGGCGTGAAGGGGGCTTCTCTCGGTTTGGCTTGCACCTTCATACCGCGCTAACCTCTCCGGTCAGAATGTCGTTGAAGTCGGCCCCGTCGCCGGGATCGAGGATCCCCACCTTCCACCCCAGCCCGTGAGCCCGCTCCGCAAGGGAATGCGCCGCGTCACGGCCCGCCGCGTCCCCATCGGGCGCGATTGTCAGCCGCCCAGCGCGAGGCGGAAGGCGCAGCCCGCGAAGGCCGCTCGTTGACAGGGCAGCCCACACGGCCGGCTGCCCTTCCAGCAATCCCGACCGAAGCGACAAGGCGGTTTCGATACCCTCGGCCAGCACCAGGCGCCCAGCGCCGCGAGAAAGTTGAACGGCACCGCCGGCGGGCGCCCCCAGCATCGCCTTGTCAGGCTCTACCTCGGCCTTGCCGCAGCCGTCCGGGCGCAGATAGGTGCGATGAACCGCGAAGCCGTCGCCGCCGATCACCAGGGCGACCAGCGCCGGAAGGCGTCTGGCGGATGCGTGCCAGCATTCCGGGTGAAAGCGCAGCGTCGGGGGCAGGGTGCAGGTGATACCCCGGCCGCGCAGGTAGCGCTCCGCCAGGCTGTCATAGATCGGGCGCGATTCCTCCCACACCGCGCGCGCCTGGCGGGACCGCTTCTCGAGCTCGGCGCGCTTCTCGGCTTCGCGCTGGGCGAGCGTTGCAGCATCCGGCGACGCAAGGCGCTCGGATCGCACTCCCGCCGCCGCGAGAATGTCGCGGAAGTCGCATTCCGCCTTCTTGCAATGCAGCAGTAGGCGGCCGTCGCTGGCGTCGTGGAGCGTCAAGGCGTTCTGCCCTTTCCGTCGCTCCGGCTGGCAGATCGGACATGGCGCCGTTCCGTAACCGCCGCGCCAATGCCCGCCCAGCGCCGCCGTGATCGCCCTTGCGTTTTCGGCAGAGTCGTTCACAATGTGTTCTCCTTACTGTTGCACTTCAAAGGGGGGGGTGTAGGCGTGCATCCCCCCTTTTTTCATGCCGCACCTCGGCGTGGCGCACTTTCGATCAGCTCTTGAACTTCCTTCCGGGACCAGCGAGCGGCGCGCCCGAACTTGCGAGGGGCGGGGAACCGATCTTGGCGGACCCAGCGAAGAATCGTGGTTTCCGACACGCTCATCAGCCGGGCCACTTCCTTCACGGTCATCAGCTCATCATGGGTGGCAATCATGGTGTGGTTTCTCCTGTGTGGTCATGATGTGACCCAAGGAAGCACGTCCGGGCGCGCGTTCCCTCTGGCGTGACGCCACCCCCCCCACGTTCGCGGAGAATCAAAGGCTTGCGCGGTGGAGCGTGTCATTGCCCGATGCGCCAGCCTCGACCAGAAGGCCGGCAATCTCCGACCACAGCGGGTGCGATTCCCAGGGCAGCATGTTCCCGTCGCGCGTCACCATCGCGATCTTCGCAGCCAGGTCGGCCGGGGATCGGCACGGTTCGCCCAGGATGCGATCCTCGAGCGCGTCGCGAGGGGCGAGGATTGCGTCAAGGTCGGGATCGGCACCGGCATCGAGCGCCGCGTCGATCTGCGCCTCGAGCTCGGCATCAAGCGCCCGATACTGGCGGTAAAGCACGACCACCGGGGTTTCATCAGATGCCGCCGCCGCAGCCGGCGCGGCCAGCGTGGCGGCCGCCGCACCGACCAGCATGTCGCGGCGGGTCGGGTGCTCGATCATGGGGGATGCTTCAGGCAAGCCGGGGCCGTTCCCCGGCAAAAGGGTTAATCTGGTCATGGTTTCGATCTCCGTTGCGAGTTTCAGCTTGTGGTGATAGGAATATATCAGTGTGAGCTATAGTCAATAGGAAGCGCGCAGCGTGAGCGAAAACAATCACTACTCGGGGCGGCAAATCGCAGCTGGAAGAACGTTGGTCGGTCTATCCCAAGGCGAGTTGGCCAAGTCCGCAAACGTTTCAATCGCGACCTTGCGTCGAATGGAATCGGCCGCGGGGAATGCGCCGGGCATGCCAAACAACGTGCGGGCCGTGGTCGCCGCGCTTGAGGAAGCGGGCGTTGTCTTTCTCGATCCGAACGGCGGCGGGCCGGGCGTGCGGCTCAGCTCAAGCGGGGGCGGTGATGATTCGTGACGAACAAACCAAGCTCACCGCGAACTTTCTAAACGGGCTGGGCATCGCCACTTTTGCCATTGGCGGGCTCGCGCCCGTGTTTTCAACGCTTTACGATGATCGGGCGATGTCGGGATTTCTGATCTTCGTGAGCGTCATTTGTTTTGCGGCCGCTTTCGCCCTACATTTGGTGGCACGGGCCATCCTGAAAGGGCTGAGAGAATGACCACGATGGAAATGATCGCCCTCCTGATAACGCCAGCTGCGGCGGTTGTGATCGCTGGTGT
>SLMF01000282.1 GCA_007133715.1 Planctomycetaceae bacterium | reverse complement strand
GGGGGCTGTGCAACTGGCCCAACGCGGACGTGGCTCCGCAACTCCGCAGCATCGCCGCCGAAGCAGACAACCCGACCCATCAGCGGTGGGCTCTGCGCGCGTTCACTCGCGTGGTCTCGCTGCCCAGCGACCGGCCGGAGGCAGAGACGTTGGCAATGCTGCAGGACGCCCTGCAGATGGCCCGGCTCGCGGAAGATCGCCAGCTGATCCTGCAGCGGGCCGGGAACGTCCGCACGTTCGAGACGGTCGAGTGGCTGGCAGGGTTCCTGGACGATGCCGAAGTGAATCAAGCCGCCTGCCAAGCGCTGGTCGAATTGGCCCATCATCGCTTCCTCCGCCAACCGAATCGCGAGCAATTTGCTCCGATTTTGGAGAAGGTGGCCGAGATCAGCGAGGATGCCGAGCTGGCCGATCGCGCCCGGCGTTACCGATTGGGGCTGTAGTGCCCCGTGTGGGGTGCTCGTCCGTGGTTTGCGGCGGAGGCGAACCACGGACGGAACCCGGGAGTGAGAGATTCCGTTCCAGGTGTTTGAGGTGATTCCGGCCCATGCTGATGCTCTCCTGTTTCCCGTTTCGTGGCAGCACGGCGGGTTGGTTCGCCGTGTTGCTTGGTCGCATCCCGGGCATTTTGCAATCCGGTACGGCTTCGGGCGAACTGCGGCGGTTGCTGCCAGCATTCGCGATCGTGCTGGCCGCTGCCGTCAGTATTTGCCCGACCCGTGCGGGCGAACAGCAGGTTGTGCTCCGCGAGCATGTCGGTCGGGAGTGGCAGGACGAACTGCTCCATTATCCATTTTCGGCGGCCGAGCGTGCGTGCGACCCGAGTTCGTTACGGGCGACCGGCCCGGATGGTCCGATCGCGGTGCAGTTGCACGACATCCAGTTCTGGCCGGGCAGCCAGACGGTGCGGGAAGCCCGGCTGTCGCTGGTTGTCGACCTGGCGGCGTGGGCAACCGATCGCTACACGTTGCATTACGGCCCCGAGCCGGTTGTGGAAGAGCCGCCGAGCGAGTTGGAGGTCCGCTTGGATGCGGATTCGGTGGCTTTGACCAACCGCCGTTTCGGAGCCCGCTTGCGGCTGGGTGCCCAGACCTACGATCCCCCGCGAGCGGCTGCGGAGGTCCCCGGCCCGCTGCTGGAGTTTCGGCGAGCGGCGGGGGACTGGTTCGGGGGCAGCCGCCTGTTCGGCCAGACACGGATCACCGACTGGTCGGCCGAGCTGGTCGCGGCCGGTCCCGTGTTCGCCCAGGTGGATACGGTCTATCATTACGAGGACGGGAACGTCGTCCGCTGGAGCGCCGTATTGCATGAGCGGGCGTCGGGCCTGATGTGGTATTCGGACGTGGCGGAGGATCGGCCCGACGACGGGATCGATTTACATTTTTGCTCCGGTCTGCCGCCGCTCACGCTGGTGATTCAGCGGGAAGCGTATGCCGATCGGCCCGAGATGGAAACGGCCCGCTGGGGCGACTGGGTCGCGATTGCGTTGGACTCCTATCCGGAATCGGTGGTGACCCGTTTGAGTCCCTGGGCGGACTGGTGGAACACGTGGACACAGACGTCGATCCGGCTGCAGTTGGGCCAGGAATCGCGGGAATTGCACGTGGCCAGTCACGATCCGGGGGCTTGGGTCGAACCGGCCGCGGCAGGGACGATGCGGGATTGGGGCGCCTGGCAGCACAAGATGGTGCCGCTGGTCAAGACCGTCGAGGGCCGAATCGCCTTGCGGGTCAACCATGCGGCCGGGTCACGGCAGTGGTCGATCGAAGAGCGTGAGCCCGAGTTTGCGGAACAGCGGCGGATGTCGCTGTCCCAAGTCAAGGCGGAATGGCCGCCGCTGGACGAGGTCAAGGACTGGGTCCTGGATTGGCCGAGTTCCGCCGCGTCGCACCCCCGGCTGTTCGTTTCATCGAACGACGTCCAACGAGCTTGGCAGCGGATGGCGGGGGACGCCGCGGTAGCGGAGGGAGCCGCTCGGTTGCGGAACATTCTCAGCCGCGAGGCGATCCGCCCGGTGCCCAGCTATAAGGACGCGCAAGCGATCGAGGTCTACCTGACAACGGGTGGTGATGCGGACGCCGTGGCGGACGTGCAGCTGGCCGAGCGGGCTCGGCAGCATCTGGGGGCCCTCGGTGATTTCGACAAGATGCGAGGCACCCAGACAGTCGTCGCCCTGTACGATCTGATTCAGAGTACGGACCTGGTAACCGAGGAGGAAAAACAGCGGTTTCGTGCGCAATTGGCCTTCTTGGGTTACCTCCTCGCTCGACCCTCGACCTGGGACATCGAGCGGGGTTATCGCTCGTACAACCCGAACATGAGTTTGTCCTATCTGTTGGCCCGAGGGATTGTGGCCAGTGCGATTCCGGATCATCCGCAGGCTCGGGAATGGCTCGAGCCGGGCTGGACTCGAGCCCAGCGGTGGCTGAGCGAAGATGTGGGTCCCGCAGGCGAATGGCACGAGAGCGCCCATTACGCTCAGGTCAGTGCGTTTGCGCTGACGTCGTTTGCGGTCGCCGTCAAGAACGCCGGGCTGGGCGACCTGTTTCAGAACGAGAATCTCAAGAAGTGGTGTCTGTGGCTGGCACAGATTTATACGCCTCGCGATCCGCTGGCGGGCCGCGGAAACCGCCGGGCCTCGCCACCGATCGGTCGCGCCACGGCGGGCGTTCCTTGGGGGCTGTTCGGCTTGATGGCGCGGGCGACGGCGGAAACGGACCCTGAGTATTCGCGGCAGATGCAGTGGGCCTGGGCGGAAACGGGCTACGTGCGGAATACGGCAAACCACCTGGGCGGTTTCGAATCCGTGTATCTGGACCCGACGCTGCCGGCCGCCGTGCCCGCGTGGCGCTCGCGGCTGTTTCCTCGAGTGGGACCGCTGCTCCGCAATGGCGTGGGCGAGGAGCATGAAAACTACCTGGCCCTGCACGCCAACACGGGAGCCGGGGCCCGCGACTCGGAATTGGGCTGCTTGGCGTTGTGGTTCGCTCGCGGGGTCCCGATCGCCGGCTCCTTTCCCGGCGGTTATCAGGAACGGCATCAGCTGCTGATGTCGCGGGTGATCCCGGCGCTCTCCTGGCGCTCGGGTGAAGCGTGGGACGAGGATCGTTTCGGCTGCCGGACCGAAGTCAGCTCGGGTGATTTCAGTGCGTTACCGCGGCAGGATTTCTTTCACAGTGCGTACACGTATCGCGAATACCGCCGCGGGGCCTATGGCCCGCCGGAGCAACTGGTCGATTGGCCGCCGATCGACAGGCCCGCGGAGTTGCCTTTGCACTGGGACCGCCGCCTGCTGTACATCCAGGACGAACGGCCCGAAGGCTGGAACTATCTGGTCCTCCGCGATACGGTCCGCGGCGGCGAACCGTCGCTGTGGCAAATGTGGACGGTCTCCAACGGTCTGTATTCGCCGCAACAAGCGGCGGCGGTGCGCTCGGGTGAGTTGGCTCGCTGGGGGAATCAGCCGGTGCCTGCCCACCCATTGGACGGCGATCGTTTGACTGCCGTCGGCC
>SLMF01000045.1 GCA_007133715.1 Planctomycetaceae bacterium | reverse complement strand
GGTTTCCCGCCGGCGGCTGTTACCTCCGCAAGTTCCAACCGGCCGGGACGCCCCGCTATTTCTGGGGACGGTTGAACCGGGAATGGGATATCGCCCATCGCCGTTTCGGCCGCCGTCTGATCGTCAACTTTGCCGACGCACCCGGCGATCTGGCCGTCGATGGCCAAAACTGGACCTACCCGAAAGACTATGTCCAATATCATCAGGTCGTCCACGCCTACACGACCCACTTGATCGACCGTTATGGCGAAGCGTGTCTGGATTTCTATTGGAGCGTGTTGAACGAACCCGATTTGGCTCGGCTGTTCTGGCGTAGCGGCGATTGGCAGCAGTTGCAGAAGTTCTATGACTACACGGTCGATGGCATCTTGAGGGCGTTCGAGGACCGGGGTCTGGATTCGGAGCGGGTGCGGGTGGGCGGTTTGGAGATCGGAGCCATCTTTGGTACGCGGATCGAGAACCCGATTCTGGCCGATTTTCTGAGTCATTGTTCGCCCCACGCGACGCGCGAGGGCGCCTTGCCGTACAACGCCGCGATGGCCGATCCGCGGTTGGACGGGCGGCGTTCGCAACGCGTCGAACGGTTGTGCCGGGAAACGGGCAAGGGCAGCCCCTTGGATTTCATCTCGGTTCACAGCTACAACGCGTCCGAAATGATGGCGGCGAAACTGACCCGAGCCAAGCAGTTGGCGTTGGAAATCGACCCCGAGTTCTACGAGCAGCTGTGGGTCAATTCGTTCGAAGCCTGCCCGGATTGGGCGCCCCCGCCCGACCGGGCAGCCGCCGACAGCTATCTGGGCAATGGCTATTTCCCCACCTGGTGCGCCGATGTCGCCCGCCGTCTGCTGGCTCAAGCGGCCGCCGATCCCCGCTACGGCTTCGGCGAAAGCATCCTGACCTTCTGGCCCTGGCCCAACCAGAATTTCGGCGGCCATAACGCGGCAACCCGCACGATCGCCGTCGACGAGACGGGCGATGGGCAAGCCGATCGCCACCAAGCGGTGGCCATGCCGATCCTGCATTTCCTCGGACTGCTGGGACGGATGGGCGATCGGTACCTGGTCCTGCCGGAAGAAAGCATCGGCGGTCACGTGCTGTCCGGTTTCGCCGCAGAAACCGAGCAGGCGGTGAAAATCCTCCTGTACTCGCACCACGCGGAAGATGTCCAATCGCGCTCGGATGCCAACTTCCCCATCACCTTGGACCTCGAAGCCCTCCCCTGGTCCACCCTCCGCGTGCGCCAGTATCGTTTCGACCAGCACCATCATTCGTACTACCACCTCGGGAGGGAATTGCGTGACCGCCCGCCCGGCGGCACGGAATTGCGCCGCCCCGACGCGCAGGATGTCGCGATGGTGGTCCAGGCACTCGAAAGCGACGATCCCGATACCCAGATTCAAGCCATTCGCACGGTGGCCCGCTTCGCCGACGTGCCGCCCGTCGTGTTCACCGCAGCCAAGCAGCTGTACGAACAAACACGCGAGCCTCAGGTCCGGGAGGCAATCGATCAGGTGGCAGCCGGGATCCAGGCTCGGCAGGTGGTCTACTCACCCGAAGAAGTGGAACAGGTTCAAGGGCTTTCCCAGTTGCAGGTCACCGAACAGTCATACCACGAGTCGGCAAACGGCCGTCTGCAGCTTGTGGTAACCGTTGCGGCCAACGGTGCGAATTTCTTGATTCTCGAGCCCACACCTTAAACCCCTGTCCCGCCAAGGCGGTTTTCGCTTATACTGGTGTCGCAAATGATCAATGAGGGTACCTGACACACGAATCAGGGATCATAAATAGCTCGTAGGAAGGATGTTTCCGCTTGGGGATCAAGCGGCGACGGACAGGAATGTCCATCCTCCGAAGAGACGACCGGACCAGGTCGTGAGTCGTTCGAAACCAGTACGTAGGATGAGGGCATCTCGATGGCAAAACCGAAGAAGAAAGCGGAAACGGTCTTTTTGGTGTGCGAAGAAACGGGCCAGTACAATTACAGCCTGCGCCGTAAACCGGGGGGAGAAAAGCTGCGATTGAAGAAGTACTGCCCGCGACTGCGTCGCCATACGCTGCATGTCGAAAAGAAAAAGTAACCTTTCCGGGTAGATAGCTTGTTGCTGCCGGAAGGGGTCTCTTTGTCCGGAGTCAGGAGGAGATGGACAAACGCTGGCGCATATTACCGCACGATGCGGAACAGATTCGAAGGCTCGAGCAGACCGCCGGTGTGTCGGCGGTCGTGGCCCAGTTGCTGCTCTGTCGCGGCGTGACCTGCCCCGCTGACGCACGGGTTTTTCTCGAGGCGAAGCTGAATACGCTGCGCGATCCCGAGCTGCTGCCCGGTCTGACGGACGCCGCGGATCGCATCCATGCCGCGGTCGCTGCGGGGCGGCGGGTGGTGATCTACGGCGATTATGACGCCGACGGGATGACGGGCACCGCCATTCTGTTTCGCTGTCTGAAGTTGCTGGGCGCGGATGTCGGCTATCATGTCCCCTGCCGATTGTTGGATGGGTACGGGCTGCACGACGACGCCTTGCGGAAATTGGCCGATCGGGGCGCGTCGCTGGTGATCTCGGTGGATTGCGGGATCACCAGCTGCCAGGCGGCCGAGCTGGCGAGTCAACTCGGTTTGGAGTTGATTGTCACGGACCATCATCAGCTGGGTACTCAACTTCCGTCTGCGGCCGCGTTGGTGCATCCGGCGTTGCCGGGCAGCGATTATCCGTTCACGGGCTTATGCGGAGCCGGAGTGGCTTTCAAACTGGCGTGGGCGTTGTGCCAGCGGGCGAGCGAGGCGAAGCGGGTTCGGCCGGCGATGCGGGAGTTCCTGATGGCGGCCATGGGCTTGGCGGCCCTGGGCACGGTGGCGGACGTGGTTCCGCTGATCGACGAGAATCGGGTGTTGGTGCGTCATGGTTTGGTGAGTCTTCGTCAGCGTCCGGTTCCCGGGATAGCGGCTCTGATGAAGCTGACCGGTCTGGATCAGAAGCCCGCGTTAGGCGGCGAGGACATCGGGTTTACGCTGGCCCCGCGGCTGAACGCGGCCGGGCGATTGGGGCAGGCGTTGCTGGGCGTGGAACTGCTGACCACCGACTCCGAGGATCGGGCGACGAGTTTGGCGGAGTATCTGAACCAGCTGAACAGCAGCCGGGACAGTTTGGAGCGGAGTGTATATCAAGCGGCCTTGAAGCAGGCGCGGGAGCAGTTTGATCCTCACGGGGATCCTGCCCTGGTGCTGGATGGCGTGGACTGGCATCCCGGGGTGATTGGGATTGTTGCCGGTCGCTTGGCGGAGCGATTTCATCGGCCGGTGGTCATGATCAGTTGGGACCGGGTGGGTGCCAAGCCGGGGATCGGTTCCTGCCGTTCGGCGGGCGGGTTCGATCTCTACCAAGCTTTGCGGCACTGCGGGGAGTATTTATTGTCTCATGGTGGGCATTGCCAGGCGGCCGGTTTGAAGTTGGAGCGGAGTAGTCTGGATGCGTTTCGGGTGGCGTTTTGCGAGCATGCTGCCGAGGAGATCTCGCTGCAGGATC
>SLMF01000718.1 GCA_007133715.1 Planctomycetaceae bacterium | reverse complement strand
CATGGGGTTTCGGGATGTCGGTTGCAAGCAGAAACCAGCCGCAAGCCCACAAATGGCGCGGCCAGCAGGCACACCCCCGCCGATGGGCTGTACGCGAGAACTCAATGTCCTAAAGTGCAGCCTCCTAATTGATCCTGATGAATTCGTTAAGCGTATAGGTGATTTATATACAGATAAAACAGCGTCTAGTTCCGAAGAGATTGCCTTAACGAATGGGAACATTCTCGCGCGCCATTCCGCCCCCATGTTTGGTTCTGATGCTCAGTATTATGGCAGGGTCTGGTTTTATCGCGACATCACGCAGCAAAAACACGCTGAGGAGAAGTTGCAAAACAACCGGTCATTCCAGACGGTTGTTTCAGAGATTTCATCACAATTCGTCAAAACGACGGAAGAGAGTTTCGATGCCGATGTAAACAAACTGCTTGAGGCCATTGGCCGTCATTTTCATGTCGACCGCAGTTATTTCTTTAGATCGGCTTTGCCGCCTACGCCACCAAGCCGGTCCGGCACGAGGAGCTCAAAGGCGTGCTCTCCCACGCGCTAACCTCGGGCGCGGACGGTGCGCCCCGGCCCATCGCAACGCGCCACACGGCCCGTGAGGCGCTGCCCGATTTCGCGCATCGCAAGGCCCGCATCCTGCTGGCCGAGGACAATATCACCAACCAGCAGGTGGCGCTGGGCATCCTCAAGAATCTGGGCCTTTCGGCCGACGCGGTCGCCAACGGGCGCGAGGCCCTCATGGCGCTCAAAACCCTGCTCTACGATCTAGTGTTCATGGACGTACAGATGCCCGAGATGGACGGTTGGGAAGCCACAAGGCAAATCCGCAATCCCCAATTCGCAATCCCCAATCGGAGCATTCCAATCATCGCCATGACGGCCCACGCCATGCAGGGCGACAAGGAGAAGTGCCTCGAAGCGGGCATGGACGACTACTTGGCCAAACCCGTCTCCCCCCAGGCCCTGGCCGCGGCGTTGGAGAAATGGCTGCCGTTCCTGAAAGAGGAAGGCGGAGGAGTGAAGGAGGAAACGCCGTCTGCGAGTCAATCCGCTCGCACTCCTCACTCCTCGAACCTCGCCCATCGTTCACCCCCGGTTTTTGACCGAGCCGCCCTGCTGACGCGGCTGATGGACGATGAGGAACTGGTGGAGACCATCCTCCAGGGCTTCCTGGAGGACATGCCCCGGCAGCTGGAGACCCTGCGGCACTGCCTGGAGGCCGGGGACGCGGCGGGGGTCGCGCGTCAAACCCATTCCATCAAGGGCGCCGCGGCCAACGTGGGTTGCGAGGCGCTGCGAGCCCTGGCCTTCGAGTTGGAGAAGGCGGGCCGCACCGGCAGCGTCGAGAGTCTGAAACCTCGCTTCGACGAAGTGGCGGAGGCCTTCGAACAGCTGAAACAAGTCGTCAGCGAGGATGTGCCACACGTATCCTGATCGCCGGGGGCATCCCCCGCCAAATTCAGCTGGGAACGGCTTGCAGGGCCGAATCGCGAAACACTCGGTTAAGGCTTCTTACGGAAACCGACGCATCGACAAACTTCGGGACAGACGGTCCGTTTCGGCCAACAGTGATGTCCAAGCGGTTTCTGCTTGGTTCCAATCGGCCTCGCGCCCTATGCATTCCATGCGAAATGCCGCATCGAAGGCGGCTGCGTCCTGGAACACGGCGACGGAACCCTTCAAGAAATGCGCGGCGCTCTTCAGTGCCGCTGCGTCCCGATGATCGATGGCTGCCCGGATACGGGACATCGACGGGTGGCAGTCTTCCAGAAACATGCCGGCTAGTTCTTGCTGGAATTTCAGGTCGTCCGCACCGGGTTGTGGCGGCCGCCCGCTTTCGGCCGCCTGCGGTATTCCAGGTTCCATTCGAGGGGGGGGAGCCATGCCGGGCGGTGGTGCCAAGGCGGCGGCGATCGCCTCGAACAGTAACTCGGCAACAATCGGTTTGGTCAGGTAGCCGTCCATGCCCGCTGCCCGGCAGCGCTGGCGGTCGTCACGCGTCGCATCCGCGGTCACGGCGATGATGGGCAGATGCCGCTGGGTTCCCTGCTCGCCAGACCGGATGTGGGCCGCGGCCTGCAATCCGTCCATCTTCGGCATCTGCACATCCATGATTACGGTGTCGAAATCGTGGCGGGCCACCAGGGAAACCGCCTCGACCCCATCGCTGGCCAAGCTCACCGTATGGCCTGCCTTCCGCAATAACCCGGCAACCACCATTTGGTTGATGGGATTGTCTTCTGCTACCAGAATCCGCAAACGTCCGGAGGGGAGGTCTTCACCATTTGAGGTTAAGTGTGGGAACATCTGCTACCTGACTTCAAGCGAACCGGCGAAGGTGAGGCAAAACGTTTTACAAATCAAAACACACCGCCTGTGGCAGTTCTTAACCGCTGGATTGGCAACCACCATTAGATGACCTGCACCGGCGTTACCCGGTCTTCCGCGACCAGGTTGGCTATGTCGACATAGGCCTTGGCAGCCTCGTTCGCTGGTTGCAGCAACACCAGGGGACTCCCCTCGCGGTGAGAACGGCAGCACGCCTCGCCTTCCAGAGGAACCACACGAATGATCGGGCACCCCATTCGTGTTTGTACATACCCTAAGTCCAGGGATACGGCAAGGTTGCTGCGGCAGACCACAATCGCCCCCATCTGACCCCCGCCGATCCCCCAAGTTTCCAGCTGAGCGATCACCGTCTGCCCGCAATGGACGGCCAGTTCCTCCCGCTCGATCACCACGCCCACATACTGGGACAATCGCACGGCTGCCGCGACTGCTTGCGATGACCAGCAAGGAAGGTCGAGCACCACATAGTCGGCCAGACGGGCCAAATTGCTGATGACGGCCGAGGTGCGCTCCGCGTCCAAGGCTTCGGCTACCGCCCCCGGATGGGTTCCAAACAGGATCCGCATGCCGGCCGGCCCTCGATACATGAGTTCAGTCAACGACTGCTGGCCAATCCGTTCGACCGGCGACTGGAGCAGCTCCATCAGACTGGTTGCAGGAGTCCGCTGCAGATTACCGGATAACCCGCCGAACGACGGTTTCAATTCCGCCAGGATGACCGATCGTTCCTTTTGTGCCAAGGCCGTTGCGACATTGAGGGCCAAGGTTGTGGTACCCACGCCCCCCTTGGAGCCTACGAAACTGATCACGCGGCCGGGCTTCTCCCGCAATGTCTGGAGGATCTCGGTCTGCGTTCTGCGGCGGATCACGGCAAACTGAACGATTTTAGCCAGCTTGCCTCCATCCAAATCCTGCTTGACCAGATAATCCTCGGCACCCTGCTGCACGGCGAGCAGCCCCAGGGATTCGTCGTGTTCTCCCGTGAGGATGACGACCGGCACTTCGGGGAACTGCTGGTGGAGCGTGGTGAAGGTTTCCAGACCACGCTGATCCGGCAGGTTCAAGTCCAGCAGGACCACGTCGGTCCCGGCCCGAGCAAGGCGTTCCAACGCCGTCGTCAAATCCTGAACCCATTCGACTTCGATCCCCTCCGTGCCGGCGGCCAGCCAATGCT
>SLMF01000151.1 GCA_007133715.1 Planctomycetaceae bacterium | reverse complement strand
GTGGTGGGGGTGCTGGGCGTGGCGGTGCCCGTGGGTGCGGCGCTGGGTCTCGCGGCGGGCTATTTCGGCGGCCGCACGGAATTCCTGATCACCGGTTTCACCAATGTCATGCTGGCCATTCCGCCACTGGTGATGGCGCTGGCGGTGGGCAATATCCTCAACCCCAACCTGATCAATGCCATGATCGCCATCGCATTGCTGTGGTGGACCTGGCATGCGCGGCTGGTCTATCGCGTGTCGAAATCGGTTGCGGCGGAGGATTTCATCGAGGCCGCGCGGCTTGCCGGGGCCTCGCACTGGCATATCCTCACGCGCGAGATCCTGCCCAACTGCATCGCGGTGATCTCGGTCAAGACCACGCTCGATGCGGCCTTCATCATTCTCTTCGGGGCAACACTGTCATTCCTTGGCTTGGGCGTGCGCCCGCCGACGCCCGATCTGGGCTCGATGGTCGCCGACGGCCGGCAGTTCCTGCCCGAGATGTGGTGGGGCGTGCTGGCCCCGGCGCTGGGCATCTTCTACGCCACGCTCGGCTTCAACCTGCTCGGCGACGGGCTGCGCGACATGTTCGACGTGGAGGTCTGAGCCCATGGCGCTGCTGGATATCCGCAAGCTCAATGTGGCCTTCACCAGCTACGGCCAACGCACGCATGTCCTGCGCAATGTCTCGCTGCGGATCGAGGAAGGCCAGCGCGTCGCGCTGATCGGCGAGACGGGATCGGGCAAGTCCGTGACATCAAAGGCCGTGCTCAACACCTTGCCCGGCAACGCCCGCGTGGAAAGCGGCGAGATCCTGTGGCGCGGACAGGATGTCATGCGCTGGCCCGATAGCGCGCGCGAGGCGCTCAAGGGTATCGAGATGTCGGTGGTGATGCAGGACCCGCTCGCCTCGTTCAACCCGGTCTTCACCATCGGACGGCATCTGGAGGATGTGCTCTACTGGGCAGATCGGCGCGGCGGCATCCGGCGCAGCCGGGCGCAACGGCGCGCCCATATCCATGACGTGCTACGCAAGGTGCAACTGGCGGACGGCGAGCGGGTGATGCGTTCCTATCCCGCGCAGCTTTCGGGGGGCATGCGCCAGCGCGTCCTGATCGCTCTGGCGCTGATGAACAAACCGGCGCTGCTGATCGCCGACGAGCCGGGCACGGCGCTCGACGTCACGACCCAGGACGAGATTCTCAAGCTGATCAACGCGCTGGTGGTCGAGGAAGGCTTGTCGCTGCTGATGATCACGCACAATCTGGGCGTGGTGCGGATGATGGCCGACGATGTCTATGTCATGCGCAAGGGGGTCATCGTCGAGCACGCGCCGCTGGTCGAGCTGTTCCGCAACCCGCGTACCGATTACGCGCGCGAGCTGATCGCGGCCATTCCACCCCTCTACGGAGAGGGCGTCAAGGATCAGCGCCCGGCCGACGCCGATGGCGCCGCCCTGGTGCAGATGAAGGGTGTGAGCAAGACCTTCACCGAGCGGCATCTGTTTTCTCCCAATCGAGTGACCACGGCGGTGCGGGATATCGATCTGGAAATCAACCGCGGCGAGATATTCGGCCTCGCCGGCGAGAGCGGGTCGGGCAAGACCACCGTGGCGCGCATGGTGATGGGCATCATGCGGCCCAGCGCCGGGCGCGTGATCCTGGATGGTAAGCCACTGGATGAACTGCTCGACGGGCGCGCCGACCGGCGGCTGGCGCAGATCGTCTATCAGAATCCGGGCACCTCGCTCAATCCCAAGCGCACCGTGGGGCAGACGTTGGAGGTGCCGCTGCGCTTTGCCGGGCTCCCCGCCGGTGAGAACGCCGTGCGCATCGCGGCACTGCTCGAGCGGGTGGGAATGCCGCCGCTGTTCTCCAGCCGCTACCCGCATGAGCTCTCGGGCGGGCAGAAACAACGTGTTGCCATCGCGCGCGCACTGGCCGCCGATCCGCGCCTGATCGTGCTGGATGAGCCCACCTCGGCTCTCGACGTGTCGGTGCAAAAGCAGGTTATCGCCTTGCTGGAGGACCTGCGCGCCGAGATGGGACTAACCTATCTGTTCATCAGCCACGACCTGTCGCTGATGCGCAATGTCTGTTCGCGCATCGCCATCATGCTGCGCGGCGAACTGGTCGAGCAAGGCACCCCGGCCGAGGTCTTCTCAGACCCGAAGCATCCCTACACCCGGGCGCTGATTGCGGCCATTCCCGTGATCAGCGATGCGGAAGAAGCCGCCAAGCCGCAAGTCACCGACGAAGAAAAAGCCAGGTTCCTCGTGTCCTCGGCGGCATGAGCATCAAGGAGACAGACGCATGGTAACGAGACTGGGCATCGATGTGGGAGGCACGAACACCGACGCGGTGATATTGCAGGGGCGCAAGGTGCTTGCCGGCGTCAAGCGGGTGACCACCGCAGATGTGCTGACCGGCATCGGGGAAGCGCTGGAGGCCGTGATCGTTGAGGCCGGCGTGGCCCGCGACGCCATCGATGTGACCATGATCGGCACAACGCATTTCACCAACGCGGTGATCGAGCGTCGGGCGCTCGACCCGGTTGCAGCGATCCGTCTTGGCCTGCCCGCGACTGCCTGCCTGCCGCCCATGGTGGACTGGCCCGAGGATCTGGTGGCCGAAGTGGGTGGGCATCGCTATCTGCTGCATGGCGGTTATGAATTCGACGGCCGCGAGATTGCCGCGCTCGACGAGGACGGGCTGACACGCGTGGCCGAGGACATCAATGCCAAGGGCATCCGCGCGGCGGCGGTCTCGTCAGTCTTCTCACCCATCAACCGCGCCATGGAAGAACGCGCCCGCGACATACTTCAGGCGCAATGCCCGGGGCTTTCGGTGGTGCTCTCCAGCGAGATCGGACGCATCGGATTGCTGGAGCGCGAAAGCGCCGCGATCATGAATGCCAGCCTGCTGACCCTGTCGGATCAGACGGTATCGGCCTTCGCGCAGGCGCTGGAAGATGCCGGGCTGCGCTGTCCTTTCTATGTAACCCAGAATGACGGCACCCTTATGGCCGCCGACATGGTGCGCCGCTTCCCTGTGCTCACCTTCGCCTCGGGGCCGACGAATTCGATGCGTGGGGCGGCCTTCCTGACCGGGGTCAAGGATGCCATCGTCATCGATATCGGCGGCACCACCACCGATGTGGGCGCGCTCCAGCACGGGTTTCCGCGGCAGGCATCCACGGTGGTCGATGTTGGGGGGGTGCGCACGAACTTCCGTATGCCGGACGTGTTCTCCATCGGCCTGGGCGGCGGCACGCGGGTCGAGGGCGATGCCGCCAATGTCACTGTGGGTCCGAAATCGGTGGGCTACCGGCTGACGCAGGAGGCGCTCGTCTTCGGCGGTGAGGTACTCACCTGCACCGATATTGCCGTGGCCGCGGGCATGGCGCAGATCGGTGATCCGGACCGGGTCGCGAGTCTCGACCCGGCACTGGTCGAGGCCGCGCGCGCGCGCATCAACGAGATGCTGGAGACATCTGTTGAGCGCAGTCGGATCAGCCCAGAGCCGCTGCCCGTGATTGCCGTGGGCGGAGGCTC
>SLMF01000257.1 GCA_007133715.1 Planctomycetaceae bacterium | reverse complement strand
GCGACCGAGCAACTGCTGCTGTCCGATGCGGTGGATCGCGCGGTTTCCGAGCTTGATTTTAGCCCTTTGGCGGGGTATCGGGTCGCGTTGGACACGCGTTATCTGGCTGCAGTCGACGGGGTGGGGTTTGTCAATGCGAACTATGTGATCAGCTCGTTGCGACAGCAGATGTTGGCTGCGGGGGTGAGGTTAGAGGACAAGCCCGACGATGCCCAGATCGTGGTGGAGCCGCGGGTGGGCACTTTGGGGCTGGACAGCCACGAGGTGGTTTACGGGATCCCCGCGAACGCGGGTTTGAGCACGGTGTCGTCGCTGGTCCCCTCGGCGCCGCAATTGCCGGTGATGCCCGAGGTGGCGTTCGCCAAGCGGGATGGGAGCAAGGCGGCGGCGAAGATTGGGGTATTTGCCTATGATCGGGAGACGCGTGAAGCGGTTTGGCAGAGCGGGCTCTCGCTCTCGGGCAGCGACGCGCGGGACACGTGGCTGTTCGGAGCGGGGCCGTTCCAGGAGGGTGCGATCTACGATGGCCCCCGCTTTGCCGGGAACCGTCTCCGCCTGCCCTTGCTCGACGACGCCGAGGAAGAGCAGGTTCGCCCGCACACCGCTTCTTACTTCGAGGAGGCGGATTTCCAGCGTTATCGGCAGCTGGTCCAGCGCCGCCATCAGCAGCTGTTGGAGGAGTTTGATCGGCTGACCGAGGTGCCCGAGCTGCTGCCGTTGACGCAGCATCGTTTCGGAAACGCCTCGGTGACTCGCCGCCTTCCCCCGATTGAATTGGATTCGGGGGAAGCGAGGGAAGAAGAAGCCGATCCGGAAACCGAATCTTCTGACGAAGAATCGGATTCCGCTGAAAGTGACGCCTCCGCTGAGCCCACGGGGACATCGGAGGAGGCGGAGGCCGAAGGCGGCGTGGAAACGGCAGCCTGAAACCGAGCCCAACGGCCGCCTCCATCTGTCGGGCAGGAACGCAAAGTCGGTACAACCCGGGCCGTTCCTGCGAAACCCGGCCCGGCCGCTCAACGTTCGATCAAGCCCCAGCTTTCGATAATGACCGGGGCGCCGGGCGTGAGGCGGCGGATCTTCTCCGCTAATTGCGCCTTTTCCGATACGCTGGCCTTCTCCGCTCGGCGTTTGAGGTGCGTCATTTTCTGTTTGCGATGACGTCGACGTCTGAGTTCTCTCTGGCGTTCACTGCTGCCCACCGGCGGTTCTCCTCGTAAGAGAGGTTGTGTAACTGTAAAAAAGAGGGTGTCTCTCCCGGTCAGTTGCGGTTGGAAGGGGAGTTACAAGCCCGTCTGCATGGCATGAGCTCGGGCCATCGCTTCCTCGGCCATCCCAATATAACGGTGATCCTGCGTTCCCACAAACGCCCGCTGGTAGGTGACGCTGAGCGCGGTGTAAGAAAACGGGTCTTCGGGGTCCAGTTCGCAAGCGCGTTCCGCTGCTTGGACGGCTTTTTCGTGCTCGCCGACCTTGCCATAGCAGACGGCCAGGGCGAAGTGGGCCAGCGCAAAGCTCTCGTCCGTCTCCAGGGCTTGCCCGAAGCAGGCGATGGCCGCCGGGTAGTCGCCCTGATCCTTGAGTTTTTCGCCTTGGTTATACAAATCGTGAACAGAGGCAGCCATCGGCGGAAACTCCCAAATTGGTCTTGAAACGCAACCTCAAGATATCGTAAAACGGGTCTCGACAAGTTCTGATCGACAGTTTAGCATCTTTCGGCCGACCCTCCCAGGGTAGTCGAGCAGCTTGAGGACACCGCATCGAGGACACCGCAGCCAGCCCGTCGCAGCGAACCCTCCCTTCGGGTAAACACGGAAAAGGAATTCACGTGGTCAACCTACACTCGACGGCCGTCGTCGACTCCCGCGCCGAAATCGCTCCCGACGTGACGGTCGGTCCCTTCTGTGTCATCGAATCGGATGTGGTCATCGATTCAGGGTGCCAACTGGCCAGCCATGTGGTGATCAAACGGGGCACCCACTTGGGCAGGGATAACCAGATTGCCGAAGGCGCGGTGCTGGGCGGCAAACCCCAGCACTTGCGGGCAGGCGAACAGGTCGGCCGCCTGCGAGTTGGCAACGGGAATACGATTCGTGAAAACGTGACGATCCACTGCGGGCTGCGACCGGAGGACGTGACCCGAGTCGGCGATCGCAATCTGATCATGGTCAACGCGCATATCGCCCACGATTGCCACATCGGAAACGAGGTGATCCTGGCGAATAATGTGATGGTCGCCGGCCATGTGACGATCGAAGACCGTGCCTACCTGTCGGGCGCGGCGGGTGTGCATCAGTTTTGCCGAGTCGGCCAGCTGGCGATGATCAGCGGCCAGGCTCGGTTGACACAAGACGTACCTCCCTTTGTGATGGTCGATGGCGGGAGCAGCCTGGTCGTGGGCCTGAATCGCGTGGGCCTGCAACGCAACGGATATTCTCAGGACCAGATTGGCGAATTGAAAGCCGCCTACCGCCTGATTTATCGGAGTGGTTTGAGCTGGAGGGAGTTGTTGGACCAGCTGCGGGCGGAATTTCCCAGCGGCCCGGCGGCGGCTTACTCCTCGTTCTTCCAGGATGTGAAACGGGGACTGGTGCGGGAACGCCGCCGACCCTCGACCGCCAACCTGCGTATCTATCAAGCGGAATCCGAAGCCAACGCTCCCCAGTGGCTGCGAAACGCGGGCTAGTAACTCTTTCAAGCTACCGGCATGGCCAGCGGTGCGAATTTCCGGTATACCGGAGCCTGGACGGAAACGGTCTGTGGGAGGCGATTCGATTGGCGCGGCTGTTGCGAGTCTGGGAAAAGAAAAGAGGGCAGCGACGGACGGGTTCGAAGCTCGTCGGTACGGTGGGCGAGATCCTGTTCTTCGCCACGCTGTTCGCCGCCGGGGCCGTCGCCCTAACCGCCCTGCTCACCTCCGAACTGTTTAAGCCAGGCTTCGGGTTCTGGGTGATGGTGCTGGTCGTCAGCTCCTTTATGCTCCTGGGCAGCGGCGGCGTGCTGGTGACCCTGTTCCACGCCGGAGCGTCCCCCGAACGACGCTCGGCACTGGTGAAACGAGCCGCCCAGATCGATCTGCGCGCCGAGTCCGGCACCCCGCGACCCCGCTTGCCCAACGTGCCCAGCGATGCCAACTTCATCAACAGCCCCGGCGTCAAACTGCGGTACCGCTTGCCAGTCGCCCAATCGTCCTCCTGGCGATTGGTCCTCGCAGGCGTCTTCTGCTCGATCTGGAATATCAGCGCCGTGCTGGTGGTCGCCGTCGCCATCAATAGCTTCCTGACAGGGCGGCCCGAGTGGTTCCTGACCATCTTTGCCATCCCGTTCGTGGTGATCGGCGGCTGGTCTGTGTACGATTTCGTCCGCCAGTGGATGCGGTACGCCGGAACGGGAATCACGGCCCTGGAAATCTCCCATCACCCCCTGCGTCCAGGCCGAAAGTATACCGTCTCGCTGTCCCAAGCCGGGCGGATCGGCTTCCGCTCCCTGGCCGTACACCTGGTCTGCGAGGAATCCGCCACGTACCGCCAAGG
>SLMF01000457.1 GCA_007133715.1 Planctomycetaceae bacterium | reverse complement strand
TGCAGCGATCCTGCGGGTGCCACAGAGGGTATCCCATGCGGATGCGGCGAGCCATCACTTCCAATTTCTCGTCGGACCCGGGAAGGGCTCCCGTCGCTTCGTAACACTTCGGTTCCTGAGGCTCCGGCTCGAAATCCCAAAGACCTGACCGGATCGCTTCAAGCACAGATCGAGGCACGGCAATCCTCCTCTCCTCCTAGAGCGTCACTTTTCTTCGCCCGATGTGAACGGCGAAACAAAACGCTGGCAATCGGAAATGTGCAGAAACAACCGCCAGCGGCGGAAGACAAACGCCAAGTATCGACCGATCGCAGGCAAATGTCAAGCAAACGGGCGAGGTGAAACCGTGCGGGAACGCAGTTTTTGCCCTCATCCCCCCCAAAAAAACATAAAAAATACCCCCCTAGAGCCGGTCAATACTGCGTTCCGAGTTCGGCCAGCAGATGGGCGAGGTGCCGCACACGCTGCTCATCAATTCGACCGGTTCGCGTTCCTGCACAAGCAGCCCCGCGCACGGCCAGATAGTCGGCACCCAGACTCCAAACCCTCCGAATGGTGCTGGCGTCGAGCGAACCGGCCAGCACGACCCGCATCCCGTGACGCTGACTGCTCGCTTGCCAACCCGCCAGCGCCGCCAGGCTCAAATGATCTAGCAGGTTGCCCTCTTGCTTGTCCCACGTGTCAAACAGGATGGCTTGACACGCCTGTGCGGCCCCTGCCTGAATCACTTCCCCAGGAGAAGGGGACTCACAGGCTTGCCAATCGGCATAGACCACGGCCACGGGAGCTACCGAGCGGGGTAAACGGGCCAACAGACGAGCCCAGCGCGTGGGCCAGTCGGGCACGTTGGCACAGCCGGCCAGACCGATCTTGGCATAGTCGAATCCCTGCAGGTTCTGAAGATCGCCCGCACGCTCGGCCTGGTCCAGCTCTCCTAATGCGGCGCTCGCAGGAACCCGGCCCCGGCAGACCTCCAGCACCTGGCGCCAGACACCGGGTTCGGCGGCTCCCAAAGCACCGTGGCGGGGCTCTTTCACATCTAAGATGTCCACGCCGCCTGCCAAGGCGCTCCGCGCCTCGGCCGCGTCCCGCACACTGACCAACAGCCCCGTCATCGTTCCCCTTTCTCCGAAGCGAGGATCTCCGGGCCGAATCGACGTTCCAGTGCCCGCGCCACCCGCCGGGCCAAAATCCGGTTCCCGCGGGCGTTCGGATGCAACCCGTCGTCGCTCAGATGCCAAGCCGTGCCCAACCAGCGCCCGGGAGGGGCCATCGGACTGAATAACACCCATCGGCGGATGGTCGTATCCGAGATCAGCTCCAAATCATGTTTTCGCGCGATTTCCCGCTCCAGCCCCCGATAGGGATCGAACACGAATCCGCGAGGGATTTCAACCAGGATGACTTCCGCTCCCGCGGCGCGGCAACCTGCGACAAGGCCCTCCAGGTTCGCTCGGGTCGCCGACCGGGAACGCCCCCGCAGATAGTCATGCCCGCCCAGGGCCACGACCACCACCTGCGGTCGATTTGCGACGATCGCCGGCAAACGCCGAAGGCCCTCGAGGCTGGTGCTGCCGTCCACGCCGAAATCCAGCACGGGGACGGTCAGCAGCCCGGCCAGTTCCCGGGGATAACCGTTCGCGGTGAGGCTGTCGCCCAGACAAACGACGGGGCCCGCCGGAACGGAAAACCGGGACGGGCTGGCACGAAAAGAACGCTGCCAATCAAGCAGCAGGGCTCCCCAAGCGAGCCACAATAAAGTCAACAGGGCCAACTCTCCTCGCCAGCCAAAGCGTAAACGTCGCACGGTCCGCAGCACCCCGATCACCAAGGCCAAAGCCGCAAACCCAAGCAGGCCGGGAATCAGCACACTGCCTTTCACAAACGGGACGAGCGCCGCTACGACCAGCGGCAACCCGCCCGATTCCCCCCGGTACACTTGGGTACTATGCACCATCAGCCATGCGGCCAGCAAAACCGGAATGCCCGCCGGAAATACCAGCAGCGAACCACTCACCGCCAGGGTCCCGGCCAACGTGGCCAGCAGACGATTGGGGAGAAAACGAAGACGGGGCATGGATCTCCAACTTGCAGACGGCGGATAACGGTGCCGACACGCGTTTGCCTTCTTCCTCGCTCAACGCGGACAGCGGCACCTGAATTGCAAGGCCTTGCAGAGGGCCGCGTCACCGCGACAGGCTACCCACTGGCTGCTTCGATTTCGAGGTATCGACCAAGGCAATGTGTCGGTGCGATGCGCGGACCGGCTCGCCGGCGCCTGGAGCGGCCCCCGCACCGACTCCTGTCGCCCGCTCACAGGTGTGCTTCACGCACCTCGCGCCGTCTGTCCCTCACGGCTTCCCACGCCAATTCGCGCGGCACGCATTCGGTCTGGGCCGCCACCGCGGCGGCCACTCCGGCAGTTTCGCCCAGGGGCACGGCATAGCCCGTCACCCGGTAACTCCCATGCGCGAAGAAGTCCCCGCTAAGGCACCGGCCCGCCATCAGCAGACCGTCCACGTCCTTCGCGACAAGAGCCCGGAAGGGAATATCGTAGGGCTTCACGGGGGCCCGCAGGGCTTCGATTTCCGCCGGATTGCCCTCCAACCTGACAGGG
Organism: Planctomycetaceae bacterium; assembly: GCA_007133715.1. GTDB lineage: Bacteria > Planctomycetota > Planctomycetia > Pirellulales > Pirellulaceae > SLMF01. The sequence goes on along the minus strand of SLMF01000457.1, from coordinate 10,723 downwards.
TGAATGTTCATCAAATAGGTCACGCCGGACACGGCAGGATCGGGTTGTTTGCGCCCCTCCCTGAGGTCGTCCCGAGTCACCGTCGCCAGTCCGTGAAGACGTCGCCCCTCGCGGTTGCCAATCTGCTCCGCAGTGGCCACCAACACGATGTTCCGCCATTTACCCCCCAACTGGCGCAAGGCGTGAACCATACGGTGATTCTCGGCGCGACCCGCTACCGTGGCGCGGGTTTGGTTCCGGGCACTGTCAAACAAGCGATAACCATATTGATGTGTGGCCTGCAGGAAGTACAGCCCGGCGCCCAGGAAGAACAGGGAGGCTCCCATCAGGCCGTAGCTCGGCCCCACACCGGCCCGCTTGAGTTCCTGCTGCATCGCCCATCGATCGAGCCCCGCAACTTCCTCGGAATCCAGGCCGGCAACCAGGCAGTTGAGGCTGGAAGGCTGAAACAGCCCCGTTTCTTCATGGGCGAAATCGTAGCCGTTTCCCGCCAGGGCGCCCAAATCGCCATCGCCCGTCGTATCGATGAAGATCTTGCCGCCCCAAGCCTGTCGGCCCGATTTCGATTCCGTGACCGCATAACGCAACCGGCCGTTCTCCGTGGCAGCAGCCGCAACACGGGTGTGCAATTGAAACGACACGCCCGCCTCCGCGCACAGTTCTTCGAGCAGGACTTTCATGTCTTCGGGGTTGAAGAAGGGAAGCCGGGAATCGTGCTGGGCGGCCATTCTCTGCCAAATCTGGGCCATCAGACACGACTCGCGTCGGGCGTGGATGATATAGGGCACAAGCCCGGCCGTCCAGATCCCGCCCAGACAGCCATTCGACTCGAGCAACTGCACCGAGGCACCCGCCCGGGCCGCAGAAATCGCCGCCGCCAAACCCGCCGGTCCCCCACCACACACCACAACATCCGCCTCGCCCGCCACCGGGATCTCGCGAGCCGGTTCCCGCCAAAAGCCGCTACGGTTCTGCCTCCCGTCCGAGGATTCGCCGTCCGCCGCGGCGGAACCCGCGGTGGCCACGGTCAACGAGGCACCCAAGCCGGTCGCCATAAAGCTTCGCCGATTCATGTTACCCATTTGCTCGCGCCCCTTTCATCTGCATCCGAACCAACCAGGGCTGTAGGAACCCCAATCCGCATTTGAGCACAAGAAGGGATGCTACACCCAAAGGAAACTGCCACCCACCATGATCGCCGTAACCGCCCGACGTCGCAAGTCCGGGGGCCGCCCAAAACCGTTCCTTATCGTTTCCGGTCCAATGGGGGAGTCAATCCGGGCGTCAAGAAACCTGAACAAGCCCCAACCGGCCTCGGAGATGCCGGACCACGTAAGGTCGAATCTCCGAAAGGCCACCTGCTTTCGGCTTCTCGGGCACGCCCTCGGCTTGCAATTGCCTACCGACAATGCGGGCGGACGCAGGCGACGGTTCGCACCGGTACATGCACCGTGTGCGGCACCATGTGGCGGACCCGCACCGGAACCTCGTGTTCCACCTGCTTCGGCACGCAGACGGTTACCATGCGTGTGATTTGCTCGGCAACTTGGCGGTAGTGGGTCACATTCTCCACCCAGCGCTTCTCCTGAGGAACGTATTCCGTGTAGCAGACCTGCCGCTCTTCCTGCACCGGCTGATACTCCGTCACGTGGCAGGTCACCTTGCGAACCTCCGTACGCATTTCATGCACATCCACCGTCTTCGTCCGCGTCTCCGGCCGGTAGACCGTCACCTGGTACTCGTAAGGTTCTTCAACGATCTCCTGCCGCTGTACGGTCACCATCAGCTCCTCTTCGACGAGGTTCGGGACCCAGACCTTTTGTTCCACCATTTGCGGGGTCGCGCAGCAAGCGGCGACGTGGCTCACTCGCCGCAGCCGAGGTCGGCGGACCGTGCAGCAGGCTGCGGCCACCTTCTGCACTTCCCAATGTCCTTCGTCGCGGCATACCGTTTGTGGGACCTCCTCCTCGACGCACTGTGCCACGTGCCGCACCCCCTGGCGCGTTTCGACTACCGGAACCATCACCGTGTACTCGCGTTCCTGCTGAGTCCGAACCGGCACTTGCACCTGGTATTCCCGCTCGACCTCGCGGGTCACCGGGCGGTGGACGGTCACCGCCACGGACTTGGTCCGGGTCTGCGGCACCATCACCGTGGCACGCCGCTCGACTTGCGTGGTCTCGGGAACGTGGCGGTACACCGTCTGCGTCACGGGGCGCTGTTCATAGGCGTACTGGGTCGTCATCACGCGCTGTGTTTGGACCACCCACTGCGGCTTGTAAACCGTTCGCGGAACGTACTGGACGCCGCAGCAAGACGGGGTGCACGGGGCGGCGTACGAGCCGGCCTGCGCGACAGCCGAGACCGCCACGATGGCCAGCGGGACAAGGAACAAGAAACGTGACAGCATAGCAAACCCCTCCAAGTAATTGAAGCGAACCATCCATTGTGACGTCAAGATAGAGCGGATGCACAAATCACACGACGAGCACCCGTAGCGCAGACTAACGAAGCTGCGCCATGTATGCTATTTAAGTAGGATTCGCGGACTTGTCAATTATGGACGGGAAAAATCCTGAATTCAGCGGCTGGCGGGGTTCTCGATCCAGCGGGGATAGCATCGCGTGCAGAGAAAGATCGTCACTCGGCGGTAGACTTGATCCATGGCCTCGCGTTCGGAGAGCGTTTCCAATTCGGCCACCAGGCGTTCGAATTCTCGACGGCTGTCCCGGCGGAGGTCTTCTGCGGTGAACTCGGGTGGCGTGGGATCGGCTACTGCTTCGATTCGGACGACGTAGAAGTTGCCGCGTCCCGGATGCAGCCGTACCAGGCATCGATCGCAGAAGAGGGGCGAGTCGGTTTGGTCGCAAGCAGGCTCCATCAGCGGGTATTCCGTTGGTTTGCCCCCGGCCCGGGGAGTATTCGAGACGCAAGGTGTTCGGCAACGGCTCCCCGGGGCGAGAGACGTGCCCCCCCCCGGAAAGACCCATCGGCACCCGTTCAGCTCTCGCCCGGTGCGGTTTCCATCGATTCGATGTAGCGGCGGAGCCGCTCGTTCTCGTCACGAATGTTCCGCAATTTGAGCATATTCTCCACCCGTTTGAGCAGTTCGATCTTGTTGACAGGCTTGGAGAGGAAATCGTCGGTACCCGCTTGCACCGCCCGTTCGATATCCCCTAATTCGTTGAGTGCCGTGACCATCAAAATCATGATCTCGCTGGTCTCGGGGGCGTCCTTCAAGGTCCGGCAGACTTCGAAGCCGCTCAACCGCGGCATCATCACATCCAGCAGGATCAGGTGGGGAGCGAAGGACTGGACTTTTTGCAGCGTTTCTTGCCCATCGGCGGCGAATTCGATTTCACAATCCAAGTCGCTCAAATAGGCCTCCAACAGTTCACAATTCGGCTGGTTATCGTCGGCGATCAAGATCCGGCTGGTTTCCGACATGGTCGCGATTTCCTGTTCCTGGGGGGTGTCAACAAGTGGGTGCCATCGTGGCGAAACACCCGCGCCACAAGCGGGCTTGGTAAGCGGGCTTGGTAAGCGGGCTTGGTAAAGGATTCTGCCGCGTGGCGGCTGGGTGGGCATTATAACCGGTTTTCAGGCAGGGAGAAACGGCCCGGCGGCGGCCGGCGGGCGTCCTGCGGCATTCGTGGATGTTGCCAACCGACCGCAGATGTTTTCTTTTCGCATCATCGGAGCAACGTTGCGGGATGCCGGTCCGTTTTTCCTAAACCCTTTCTGTGCTGCAGTTTAGGGAGTTCGGTTGCGCACCGCGGACCGTCGGGCATGGCAACTGCACCGCGTGCGATTGCGGAGCGTTCCATATTTCGGGCAGTTCGCCCAGACTTTGCCGGGAAGGGACAGGCAGTTGAAGTTGAATCAGACCACGCGTCGAGACGCCACCGCGGGGCAAGCCGGGAAAGGTATCCCCTCTCTGGAGGTGAATTCGAAGGGTTCCCGCCGTGCGGGCCGAACCAACTCCCGTGCGGGCCGAACGAGGTTGCACGGCCATGCGACTTGCTCCTCGTCCCCGGAAGAAGCTGGGCATCCGCACGAATCCTGCGATGCCTCGTCCGCGGCTCTCGAAGACGACCCCTTGCTGTTTGCAGAAGACGACGAGGGATTGCCGGCAGAGCTGGGTTCCGACGACCCGATTCGCATGTACCTGCTGCAAATGGGCAAGAGCCCCCTGCTGACCCGGTCCGAGGAAATCCAGGCGGCGGAGCAGATCGAAGCGGCGCGGGTGCTTTATCGCCAGAGCATGCTGGCCTCCGATTTCATGCTCCAGGGAGCCGTGGATCTCTTGGAATCCGTGCGGGATGGGGCGCTGCGGCTGGATCGTACCGTAGACATTGCGGTCACGGACAAGGCGGGCAAGCAGCGTATCCGGCGTTTGCTGGGGCCGAATCTGCACACCCTGCACCATCTGCTGGAGCGCAACCGCCAAGACTTTCGGGTGGCCGTCAGTAAGCGGCTTCCGAAGAATGGCCGTCGCGCCGTCTGGGCCAACCTGATGCGCCGCCGCCGCCGGGCCGTCTGCCTGGTGGAAGAGCTGAATTTGCGGACCAGCCGTCTGCAACCGTTGTTCGAGCAATTGGTGGAGATTTCGACTCGGATGGACGAACTCCGGCGGGAAATGGCACCGGGGGCTGCTCGGTCAGGGCTCTTGGCAATCACGTGGAATGAACTCCAGGGCGAGCTGCACCATCTGATGCGGATGACCTCCGAGACGCCCCGGACTTTGGCCCGTCGCGTGCATCGCTCCCAACTGTACCGCCAACAGCACGCTGCGGCCAAACGTCGCTTGTCCAATGGAAATCTCCGCTTGGTGGTCTCGATTGCCAAAAAGTACCGCAATCGGGGACTCAGCTTCCTGGACTTGATCCAAGAGGGAAACACCGGGTTGATGCGGGCGGTCGAAAAATTCGAACACACACGCGGCTATAAGTTCTCCACTTATGCCACCTGGTGGATCCGCCAGGCCATCACGCGGGCTTTGACCGATCAAAGCCGCTTGATCCGCGTACCCGTGCAGATGGTCGATACGATCGGCAAAGTGCGGAACGCGAGTCACCAACTGGTGCAGGAGATCGGGTGCGAACCGACCGCGGAACAGTTGGCCGAACGGGCCGGACTGTCTGTGGAAGAAACCCGTCAAGTCCTCAAGATCGCCCGCCAACCGCTCTCGTTGGATCAGCCCGTGAGCGATTACGACGAAAGCGGCTTCGGGGAGTTCCTCGAGGACCATCGGCAACCGGATCTGGCTCAGCATCTGGATCGGGAAACGCTCAAGACGGTTGTCGAACAAGCCATCCAGACCTTGAATCACCGCGAACGAGAAATCGTCCGGATGCGATTCGGTCTGACCGATGGATGCTCCTATACACTGGAAGAGGTAGGCCGGGTGTTCTCGGTCACGCGGGAACGTGTCCGTCAAATCGAGACCACCGCCGTGCGAAAACTCCAGCAACCGTTGCGGTGCTGTGCGCTGAGTCCCGGGCTTCCGTAGCGGCCCCAAGAAACCGCGTCGGTCTCGGAGCTTCCCGCCCCAGCGGGCATGGAAGCCGTGCTTGGTTTTTCTTAGGCATGCGAAATTCACTGTCCGGTCGTTCAGGCCGTCGGCCGGCACGCCCGCAGCGTGACTTCATGACCAGAGAACCACGCCGGACACCACCTGTTGTTTCCCGGCCGTTTTTTTGCGATCATGGGTCGCTTGGACGTTGCATGTGTCGGCGAACAGAAAACCCAGAGAGAGCGATTGAATATGAAAGCGTTTCCCGAAGTCGAAAAGATCCGCTACGAGGGCCCCGATTCGAAAAACCCCTTGGCGTTCCGCTGGTACAATGAAAACGAGGTGGTGGAAGGGAAGACGATGAAGGAGCATTTCCGCTTCAGCGTCGTCTACTGGCACACCTTCCGGGGTACGGGTGCCGATCCGTTCGGGGCAGGAACGATGCTCCAACCCTGGGACGACGGAAGCGATTCGGTCGCCAATGCTCAGAATCGCGTGCGGGTCGCTTTCGAGTTCATCGAGAAGCTGGGAGCCCCCTATTATGCTTTTCATGATCGCGATGTCGCGCCCGAAGGCGATTCGCTGGCCCAAACCAACCAAAACCTGGACGCGGTCGCTCAGGTCCTGAAGGAGGAGCAGGAGCGGACGGGCATCCAGTTGTTGTGGGGAACCGCGAATCTGTTCAGCAATCCCCGCTATGTGCATGGCGCATCGACCAGCTGCAATGCGGATGCGTTTGCGTTTGCGGCATCACAAGTGAAGAAGTGTCTCGAGATCACCAAAGAATTGGGGGGGCAGAATTACGTTTTCTGGGGTGGTCGCGAAGGGTATCAGAACCTCTTCAACACCGACATGAAACGCGAGCTGGATCATTTGGGACGGTTCCTGCATCTGGCAGTGGACTATGCCAAGCAGATCGGGTTTACCGGCCAGTTCCTGATCGAGCCCAAGCCGAAGGAGCCGACCAAGCACCAGTACGACTCGGACGCGGCCGCGTGCATCAATTTTCTGCGGGCTTACGATCTGACGGATCACTTTAAATTGAACCTGGAAACCAATCATGCCACTTTGGCCGGGCACACGATGATGCACGAGCTGGATTACGCGGGGCACCAGGGGATGCTGGGTTCGATCGATGCGAACACGGGAGACACCCTGCTCGGGTGGGACACCGACCAGTTTCCCACCAACTACTATCTGACGGCCGAGGTCATGCTCATGCTTCTGAAGTATGGCGGACTGGCACCGGGCGGAGTGAATTTTGATGCCAAGCTACGTCGGGAGAGCTTTGAACCGATCGATCTGTTCCATGCGCACGTGGGCGGGATGGATGCCTTTGCGCGGGGCCTGAAGATCGCCGCAGCCATTCGAGCCGGTGGCGAATTGGACGCGTTTGTCAAGCAGCGTTACAGCAGCTGGGATACGGGCATCGGGGCTCAGATCGAAGCGGGCGAGGCCGATTTCGGCGCCTTGGAAGCTTATATGCTGGAAAAGGGCGAAGTCACGCCCAATACCAGTGGCCGCCAGGAAATGCTCGAAAATCTAATCAACCGCTACATGTAAAGCAGGCGGCTCGGGCGGCATGATTCCCCTGCGCGACAACGTTCCGTCTCGCACCTTCCCGATCATCAACTATCTGATGATCGGTAGCTGCGCTGTGGTGTTCTTTCTGCAGTTGTCCGGTGATCCGGGGCTGGCCGAGCGGTACGGCATGATTCCCGCCCGCGTGTTGAATCCGAGCCAACCCCTTGAAGTAGCGGTCGGGACGCGGAATGTCCTGACGTTGCGGGGGATCCAGGAAGTGCCCGTGACGCGACCAGCCGAACCGGCAGCGGTCCCCCCCGGTTTGACCTTGCTGACCTGCATCTTCCTGCACGGCGGATGGATGCACTTTTTGGGTAACATGTGGTTCCTCTTCATTTTCGGGGACAATGTCGAGGATTGTTTCGGGCACGTCGGTTACCTTATTTTTTACCTCGGGTGTGGGGTCGCAGCCAGCGCGGCTCATCTGGCGGTCAACCCGGCTTCTACGCTGCCGACGATCGGGGCCAGTGGGGCGATTGCGGGCGTGATGGGGGCCTATCTGTTCTTATACCCGCGAGCGCTGGTGCTGACGCTGGTACCGCTGTTCATGTTCCTGTACGTGACGGTCCTGCCTGCTCCCTTATTCTTAGGGATCTGGTTCTTGTTGCAGTTTTTCAGTGGCGTGATGGCGATCGGTGCGACCCAAGCAGGGGGAGTGGCGTGGTGGGCGCACATTGGGGGCTTTGTGGTCGGCCTGTTGGTGGCCTGGGCGATGCGGCAGTCGCGGTACCTGCGTCCCTGCGTCCAGACGGTGCGATACGGAAATCAGAGGGGCGGATTTCAGCGGCGAATCGGGTCCTGGTAGTTTTTTCCGTTCCGTGGACAGGTTTTGGAAAAACCGAGGTTGCACCAAAACGGCAAACTGCGGATGATACGTGCCGCGCCGGGAGGTCCGCCCCATGCGTAGGGATGCGCACGCGAAGTCAGCCCGGCTACAACTCGGCCCTTTTTTGGCTTAACGCTGGTACTGCATGGAGGCAGACGCAATGCTCCGCTCTTTTCTTTCTGCGTGGCTGGTTCTGATACTGCTGTTGCCCCTGAGCCTGCTCAGCTTGGGTTGCGGGCGTGGCGAAGCCCCACCAGCGGCTTCGATTGCGGCAACCGAATCCGCTGTCAATCCAACATCCGAAGACCTACCGGCCGTCGCCGAACCGGTCCTGGTGCGGGCGGATGGGCCATCCACCGTCACCCCCGCGTTCCCTGAAATAGGTAGGCAACGGCCCGACCCCGAGGTGATTCTGCAGACCTCCCAGGGGGCGATCCGCATCCGCTTGCTCCCCGACCAAGCTCCTCTGACGGTTGATAACTTCCTCCGAAACTATGTCGATCGCGGCTTCTATGATCAAACGATTGTCCATTTCGTCGATCCCGACTTTATCATCGCCGCCGGCGGTTTTAGTCCGGACTTGGAAGCCGCGGTGCCCAGTGCCTACATCGCCAATGAAGCTGCCAACGGCTTGAAAAACCTCCGCGGGACCGTGGCCATGGCACGGGACCCCGAGCATATTCACAGCGCCAACAGTCAGTTCTTTATCAACGTGGTCGATAATCCCAGCCTGGACCATCAGGGGGAGGAGCCCAGCGAATACGGCTATTGCGTGTTTGGAGAAGTCGTGGAAGGAATGGACGTGGTCGACCGCATCGCGGCGGTTCCGGTCGACGACCAAGTGCATTTCCCGTCAACACCCGTGGAGCCCGTCTTGATCGAAGCGGTGCGTCGAGCCCGTTAGCGTCTGAGGGTATGTCTCGACGAACGTGTTCCAAGGCAATTACAGCGTTCGTGCCAACACCGCGGCGGAGTGCTAGCCGTAGCTGAGGCGGAGGAACGCATCGTGCGACGACTTGAATGGGTGACACGTTCGGCGTTTTCCGCCATCGCTTTCGTCGTGTTCTTGGTAGGCTTCGCCGTCTGTGATTGTAGCTGTCCATTCTGTACACTCCGAGCAATGGGCCGCAGATAAGTTTTCAGCCCGGTTGTAGTACAAGATTCCTGCTGTCGAGCCTCATCGGTTGTTTTTTCGCGGCGGCGCATGGTTACACCCAGTCCACACCGATCGTCAGCTTCATGGTCTCGCGGCTTGGGGCCACTGCAGACGACGCTATTTGGGAACCCTGTTCCGGCGCTGGCGACCTGATCGACGGCATTTTGAGTGTGGTTCCGGACGCAAAAGTTCGTGCGTCAGAGATAGATGAGAGTGCCGTTGCTCGTCTCCAACACAAATACCAACAAAATACTTCGATCGACGTGTATTGCGAGGATGCACTTGACGTTGGTGGCGACACGTTATTCGATGAACGAGTCTCGTTTACTCGCATCATTGCCAATCCACCGTATGGTGCATACCAAACACCCGAACGCCGACGGCAGCTTCAGCGACAGTTTGGAACACTATACGTTCGCGAAAGCTACGGTGTGATACTGTATCATGCCTTATCTCTTCTTGAAGAACGGGGACGGCTCGTGTTCATCGTGCCTGACACATTTCTATGGTTAACGCGGCACGAGAACTTGCGACGCAAGTTGGTTTCACAGAGCACGATCGAAGAAATCGCGCTGTTCCCCTCTAAGTTCTTCCCAAACATCAGTTTTGGCTATTCGGGCCTGTGCATCATCACGCTCCAGAAATCTGCTCCGGGAGCGGACCATCTTGTGAGGATTGTCAAGGACTTTTCAGATGCAAACGCACTATCTGCTTGCGTCGGGCAGCCAATCAACAAGTGGCCATGTTCGATCACTTCTATCCAACAGCGCGAGATCGCTTCCCGGAAACACGTAGAGCTTGTCCTTCACAACAACGGAAACGGCATATCGTTGAATGAACGGGTCAACACGACGCTTGGCGAGCATGCCGAAATACGAACGGGTTTCTATTCGGGCAATGATCAACGCTGGGTGCGTAAGCTGCACGAGTCAGTTCCTCGCTCGAAGGCTTATCAACGCATCGACGAGGCCCGCGTAGCGAAGGTACCGCCCACACTTAATGGCTTTGATGGTCCTCGATGCTTTATTCCCATTGTTAAGGGTGGTGCTGTGCCATTCGTCAAGCCGACGCATTGGTTTGTCGATTGGAGTTCTGAGGCGATCCGCGAATACACGCGAAAAGGCAAGAACCCGGCCCGGTTTCAAAACTCCAGTTTCTATTTTCGTGATGGTATTGGCATTCCGATGGTTGCGTCAGGTCGAGTTACAGGTGCGCTGCTGGAAAACCGGTTATTCGATCAAGGTATCGTCGGTGTTTTCCCGCACGATAAGACCTTGAAACTGTTCTTGCTCGGCTTCCTTAATTCGTCCATCGCCACGGAACTTGTACGTCAGATCAATCCGACCGCGAACAATTCCGCCAACTACATTAAGCGCATTCCATTCCTAATTCCGCTTCCCGCTGAGCTTCGTAAGGCAGAAACTTTGGTTGAACAGGCGCTTACACAGTCGCGAGCAGATGGCAGTCCGGGCAGTGATATTCAGGAGGAGATTGACCAGTTCTACACTTCGTTGTGGTGTCAGGCAGAAGGGCTGGCGAAGAATTGATCGGGATAGGGGCCCGGGTTACCCCGGGACCCCTCCCACACCACCTAGCAAGCGGGGCCGGAGCGAACTGGAAATGTTTCATTGACAAGTGGGTG
>SLMF01000263.1 GCA_007133715.1 Planctomycetaceae bacterium | reverse complement strand
CCTGTCTGACCTGTCTGACCTGTCTGACCTGTCTGACCTGTCTGACCTGTCTGACCTGTCTGGCCTGTCTGACCCTGTCTGACCCTGTCTGACCCTGTCTGACCCTGTCTGACCCTGTCTGGCCTGTCTGGCCTGTCTGACATATGACCCTCTTTCGTGCCACCAAATTTTCCACTTGGGTGAATTGACACGTACTTCTTTAGAACTGTATATTTCTGTCGCCTTGATGGCCATTATGTAGTAGTCTTGGTTACGATACTTGACGTGGTATAGCTCGCAACCTAAGGGGTTGCGTACCGACAGTGATTGTCGGTTATCACCCTGCTCAAGGCGTAGTGTGGGTCGCTGATTGCTGGCTTGAGATACCGGAGAGGCGATGTTGGTGTTCCGTCTCGTCTGCCCAGCTGTTGGTTGGTCGGTCGTCCAAACTCTTTTTGGACTTGACGTCGCTGGCGATCCTTCTTGTCGCAGTTGGTCAAGGAGGGGAATCGTGGCGAACTTGGCCGTTTCTCGACCGGTGATCTACCGCGCCCGCGCTCCGCCTCTGGGGGGTCAGTGTTCGGGGTGATGCCCGCCTCTCGGAGGCAAGTTCCCCGTCCTGATCGCCTGGTGCGACCATTACGGGAGGTTGGAAATGGTCAGATGTGTGGATGGCGTGTGTCCTGCGCGCGCCGGCGATGCATGATTTGACGCGCCAATCACTTCGATTACGTAACACCTCTTGTTGGACCATCTCTATGAAAAGATGTCATGACCGAACTGCGGTTCGCCGCGGGTTGACCTTGTTGGAATTGGTGATCGTGATGACGATTCTGGTAGCCATTGCCGGGATCGCGGTCACCATGTTTCCCCGGTTGCTGACACGGGCCCACATTGCGACCTGTGCCAGCAACATCCCCGAGTTAGTCCGTGCGATCCAGATGTACGAAGCGGTCGCGATGGACGGTTACCCGGATCGGATGGATACGTTGTGTGTGGGGAATGCCTTGGCCACCTATCTGCCGGGCCAGGGCGAGTCGATCTTGCCCGGCATCTACACGGACGCACTCGATGCGGGAGAAGCGGCCGCGCTGAACGCGGCCGGCATCCTGGATGTGACCGTGATGACGGACGGGGAATTGGACGTGGAAGGCTGGCACCCCACGTTCTGGCCCTATGCGTCCGACGTGGGATTCGCCCCCGTGGCAGGGGGACTTCGGGTGGCATTCATCGAACCGGCGGAAGCCAAACGGTTGGGACTGAGTCTGGAAGACACTTCGGGTCCACCCCGAACGGGTGACCGGTTTGTCATCTTTGGGCTCGGAGCACCTTGCCGGATGTTCGGTCGTACCATGAGCGAAGCACCGATCCATTTCTCCGACGGCCGCTTGGGAAACCCGAACGAACGCTACATGCGTTTCGTCGCGGTTTACCAAGTCAGTAGTCGCGAATTGGTAAACCAGATTATTCAAACCACTGCCCTTGCCCGGGCACGTTTGCGGGGCGTGGTGGCGATGCACCCGACGGGTCTGGAAGGACTGACGGACCATGTGGGGGATTACTGGAGCGAAGTCAACAGCGGCGGCCTGAATTAGGTCGCCGTGCCGGTTGTTTCGAGAGGAACGAACGGGGCAACCGGGGCGCCCGATCCCCGGTTGCCGATGCAAACGTCTTCCCGAGGCTTTCCCAAAAAAACTTTTCCGCAAAGCTTGACGCGCGCTAGGGATCCGGCGCATAATAACGGGAGTTTAATTGAGATTGAATCTCACAGCTGTTTCCGCCGTCTATAAATTCAAGGTTGTTCCCCGTGTCGCCCCCCAGGATCCGCCGGTTTTCCGCGTGGCTGCTGGTTGCCCTCTTGGCGATCATTGCAGGCGGTGGGGAAGGTCTGCACCTGTTACCCGGTGCGAGCCATCCGGTCGTGCTGGGCGAATACGCCCTGATGGTGGGTGCTCCGCGTCCCACGGTGGCATTCGACACGTGTTGTGCCGCGACCTGTGGTGGGAATACGACGGGCCAAGAGCCCTTGTCCGGGTCGGGGGACAGCGAGAGTTGTCCGATCTGCAAGATCCTGGGGATCAGCTATGCTGCGGGCGGCCCGGCGATGCTCCTGTTCTGGGGTGTCCAGTCACATCGTCCTGCGACACCGCCGCCCTGTCGCTCGATCGCACCGCCGATTTTCTATCTGGCCCGTGCTCCTCCCGCGGTTTGACGTGGAACGCTCCGGGTGCGCGCGTGCGCCCCGGTCGGGAACTCGTCAGACCCTCGACCGCGGGAAGCTTTGAAAGCGGCTTCCGCCTGAGGCATCTGCGAACAATCCCACCTTTTTCTGCGCAATTATGGATAAATTGAGGGTTTTAATGCAATGACTCAGTCACGAGAGAAAAAGGCGGTTCGCCACGGTTTGACTCTGTTGGAATTGGTGATCGTGATGACGATTCTGGTCGCTTTGGCCGGGATCGCGGTGGGGATGTTCCCGCGGTTGATGGGCCGGGCCCACATTGCCAGCTGTGCCGGAAACCTGCCCGAATTGACGAAAGCCATCCAGATGTACGAAGCCACCTCGATGGACGGCTACCCGGATCGCATGGATACGCTGGTGGTGGGCAACGAATTGGCTCCCTTCCTGCCTTTCAGCAATGGGGAAATTCGTGGGGTTTTTGTTGATGAACCCACGAGCGACGAGGTCGAAGCGCTGGATCGTGCCGGGATCCGGCAGGTGACCGTAATGTCGACGAATTCGGGCGGAGACTGGCATGCGAGTTTTTGGCCGTACAATGCCAGCCCTGAAGTCGGTGCGCCGTTGCAGAATATCTCGGACAGCATGAATTTGGCTTTTCTTGATCCGGGGGTAGCCCAAGCTGAAGGAATCTCCACCAACGGTCCTGAAGACCGGTTTGTGGTGTTCGGGCTGGGTTCGCCCTGCCGGATGTTCGGCCGCACAATCAACGAGGCGCCGGTCCATTTTTCCGACGGTTTGGATGGCAACCCGAACGAACGGTACATGCGGTTCGTCGCCGTGTTCCAGGTGGCAGGGCACGTACGCAATCCGGATTGGGTTGAAGGGGACGATCCTGCGGACGAGTTCATCCCCAGCCCTTATCGCCGGGCGCGGTTCCGGGGGGTGCTGTCGATGCATCCGGGACGTTTGGAGGGTGTGGGCAGCCACATGGAAGAGTACTGGGAGGAGGTCGAGGCCGACCAGGTGCAGTAGGTTGGATCGCGTGACCCCTTTTCACGCGAGTACGGCAACCGGGGTCGACTCCGCCCCGGTTGCCCGCTCGCGGGCGACAAGCCAGACGTACAGCGGCTGAGAGAACAGTGAGGTGCGGTATGAATCGCGTCAAGCAGGGCATGAGACGTCGCAGCGGGCTGACCTTGCTGGAATTGCTGATCGTGATGACGATCTTGGTTGCTCTGGGCACGCTGGTCATTCCCACGATGGGCTACCTGGGTCGGCGGTCCCAAGCGCTGGCGGCCCGCGAGAATCTGTACCGGTTGCAGGAATTGATCGTCAATCGCTACTGGGCCGAGATGGGCGAATTGCCACGGCCCGCGGTGGATGACCAGGG
>SLMF01000187.1 GCA_007133715.1 Planctomycetaceae bacterium | reverse complement strand
TCGGCGCCGCCGACCCGCACACGATCGCGACATCCGCCGCTCGGCTGCTCGGTTCGGTCGCCAGCACCACGCTGCTGGCACTGCTGCTGCTCGCCGCGTTGGATTACGCCTGGCAACGCGGCTGCCACGAGCGGAGCCTGTGGATGACCGATCAGGAACTCCGCGAACAATGGCGAGAGGAACAGGTCGACCCCCACATCCACCGCCGCCGCAGCCAATTACAGCAGAAATTGGCGCTGCAACAAATCGGTTGCGAAGTGTCTCAAGCCCATCTGGTGCTGATCGCCGGCACTTCACTGGCCGTCGCCCTCCGATACGATCCAGATTCGATGTCCGCCCCCCAAATGCTGGTCAAAGGAACGGGGCAGCAAGCGGCCGAGATCTACCGGGTGGGCCAACAGCAGGGGATCGGAACCGTCGATGACGGTCCTCTGGCACGAGAACTCTATCGCCGCGTGCCCCGCGGAGGCGAACTGCCGCCCGATACCTATCCGGCCATCGCCGCACATCTGATCGAACTGCCCCGATTCCGCACAGCGAGCGTCGGCCAGCGGAACTGCGCGGCTAAACCTGTTGCAGCAGACGAATGAACTCCCGCATCAGACTCGTGTTGTCATGCCAGGTGCGGGCCGTCACCAGATTCCCGTCCACCACCGTCGGTTCGTCCACATAGAGGGCACCCCCCTGCTGGGCGTCCAAAGCGCATTTGGCCACCGTCGTCACTCGCTTGCCCCGGATCACATCCGCGGCGGTCAGAATCTCGATCCCATGACACACGCAGGCAACCGGCTTACCGGCTTGGCAGATCTCGCGAGTGATTCGCAGCAAGTCGGTGTCGTAGCGCAGGTACTCCGGCGCACGCCCCCCCGAGATGAACATGCCGGCGTATTGCTCCGCATCGACATCGGAAAAAGCTACCTGGGCCTCGATGTGATAACCGGGCCGCTCTTCCGTAATATCCCACGGCACCGCAGGGTTCGGTGGGATCTCGTGCAACACCGAATGGTACAGCCGCGCCTCGGGGCCCGCGACCACCACCACATACCCCTCTTCCGGTAAGCGGAAAAACGGGTAGAACGTATCCAGTGCCTCGGTGGCGTCACCCAAGGGCATCAAAATTTGGGACATCAGCGGTCTCCTACAGAAAAGACATGGGGAAGCTACTCGCCACCACGTTCGAAGATTTCCGAGTTGTAGCACATCGGCGCTCCGTACCTCCAGCATTTTGCCACATTTCTGCACCGAGAACACCGGGGTTGTGGTATCAAGATCAAGAAGCGCTTATAAAAGGTGGAGGTAAACGCCATATGTTGGGCAGGGAGTTCGCTTTTCCAATCTAATGCGGGCTCTCATATAGCTACAAAGGAGGAGTGCAGTGAGAAGTCAATGGGATCTAGCTCGCGCGATCGCCGGCTTGGCGGCGATCGCCCTGATCGCCAGCAGCCTGGGCTGTCAGGCGGACCCGCCGGGGGACCCGACGGTACAACCGCCGGTGACCACCCCCACGGATGACGTGGCTGCGGTAGACGAGGCGGCCGAAGTGGAGGAGTTCCAAGTCGAAGTGCCGCTCGGACTCCCGCCACTGCCGATACCGGACGATAATCCGATGACAGAGGCCAAGGTCGAATTAGGTAAGCTGTTGTATTTCGATCCCCGTCTGAGTGCGGATGGCACGATCTCCTGTGCGACCTGTCACGACCCGCAAATGGCGTGGACGGAGCATCGTGCGACCAGCGAGGGCATCGAGGGCTTGATCGGTGACCGGAACTCGCCGACCGTGATCAACTCGGCCTACGCCACGGTCCAGTTCTGGGATGGCCGCGCCGCGTCGTTGGAAGAGCAAGCGCTGGGCCCGATCGAAAACCCGATCGAGATGGGACACTCGGTGGACGCCATGATCTCGACGCTGTCGGAGCTGGATGTCTACGCCGAGATGTTCCAGGAAGTGTTCGGCACGGGCGTGACGGCGGATGGGGTTGCGAAAGCCATCGCCGCCTTCGAGCGCACGATACTCAGCGGCAATTCGCCCTACGACCAATTTCAAGCTGGTGACGAAGACGCCATGACCGAAGCGCAGCAGCGAGGTTGGAAATTGTTCGAAGACGCCGGCTGCGCCACCTGCCATACCCCGCCGTTGTTCAGCAACTACCGCTTCTACAATGCCGGGATCGGCATGGATGCGGAGGAACCCGATCCGGGTCGCAAAGGCGAGACGGGCCAGGACCAGGACATGGGCTCTTTCCGTGTGCCCGCCCTGCGTGAGGTTGCCAACACCCATCCCTATTTCCACAACGGCAGCGTGGAAGATTTGCGGGAGGCGGTAGCCATCATGGCAGGCGGCGGAATCGAGAACCCTTATCTGTCCGCGATGATGAAAGCGGTTGCCAGTGCGGAACTGACCGATCAGGACATCGACGACCTGACCGAGTTCATGCATGCCCTGTCCGGCGATTTCCCCATTATCGAACCGCCGGAATTGCCCTAACGATCCGCCGGTAATCAGGGTGCCTGCCACCCGGGAAGAACTCATCGAGGCAAGCTCCGAAACCAACGAGCTTGCCTCGATCCGGCCCCCCCGAGGCCCGGCGTCTCCCATCAGGTGGCCCGGCGTCTTGGCAACTGCTTACGGTTCCGCACGCAGATCGGCACAGACCAGGGCGACATCGTTTCGGTTGAAAACATGCCCGTAGGCAAAGGCCGGATGCGACCAGGTGACCCCGTCGCGACGCCGTAACTGCTCGGTGGTGGGCTCCAGCAACTGAGCTCGCGTGATCTCTTCGAATCCCTCCGGAGTCAAACGTCCCAGAATCAACTCGCCCCGCTCATTGAACAACCACGTCCGCTCGCCCTGGCGGACCAGGTGTACGGTTGCCCAGTTATTTTGGGGTACCGCGGTGCGGTCCTCCCAGACCTGCAGACCCGTGGCCAGGTCCAAACAACGGAGCATGCCGTTGCCGTCCGAACCGTAGATGTGGTTGCCATCGATGAAGGGTGTCGAATTCAGACAGTGCAAGGTCCGCTGGCCTTCCAATTGATCGTTGCGGCGATGCCAAACCCGCTCCACCTCCGGCCGTTGCGAACTCAAACGCAACAGCAGCGAACCCGTATGGGCGTCCGACACCAGCAGCAAGTCGCCGGCGACGACCGGCGTGGCGATGGCGATCGGCCAGCGTTCCCACGGATGGGAGTAAGACCAGAGCACCTCGCCCGATTCGGGGGCCAAGCCCACGACCTGGCCCGCCGTCCGGCAGATCACCACCCGCCGACCCGCTTGGTCGACCGCGATCGGAGCGCAGTAGCTGGCGCCATCGTCCACGGCGGTCCAACGCGGTTCGCCCGTCCGTTTGTCCATCCCCACCACACCGGCTCCGTCCGCTCCGCCGATCTGCACGATCAGCAGGTCACCTTCGACCAACGGAGCGGCAGCAATGCCCCAGTTGGGCATCTCAATCCGGTATTCGCGTGCCAGATCCCGGTTCCACAGCACGGTGCCCTCGGCCGCGTCGAAACAGAACAGGTGCCCGGCGGCACCCAAACTGTAGGCGCGTCCCTCGTCGACCGT
>SLMF01000133.1 GCA_007133715.1 Planctomycetaceae bacterium | reverse complement strand
GTAGACCGCGTTGACGGCAAGAAGCACCGATCGCGTCCGACCGCCGTGCGATCTCGCGCCCAGCCGTGCGCCGTTTCCCGTTTCCAGTCCCCAGTGGTCACTTGGCGACTCCCATCTCGGTCAACAGAACACCGACGCACCGACAGAACTTGTCGCCCGATCCAAGGCTTGATCCGCCGTACGGCCCGGATTATGCTGGCAGGCATGCTACAAGCGATAGTCACTTAGGAGGTAACGAATCCATGATTTTTCGAAACGGGTACCTGTTCACTGCTTCCCATACCCTGGCTCGACCACCAATCGGGTGGCTTCTATTGGGTCTGCTCGTCAGCGGATTGACCGGACACGTTGGCGTCCAGGCCGCCGAAGCGCCGCCGACGTTGACGGTGATGTCCAGCAGCGTCGAACTGCCGTTGGCCACGATATTGCCGGAGGGGACCGTGGTCGACCCCCAGACAGGTTGGCACCTGGTCGAGCAGGGGACGGATGTGGCGATCCCCGCTCAGATCGGTTCGGCCCCGCAAGCGGATGGCGAGGTGGCCGAGGGACGGCAACGGGTGCTGGCCGTGATCCCGCCGGGCGGCGAAGGCGACGCACTGCGCTCGTTCCAGTTGTTGCCAACCGACGAACCGGCCGCACCCGTGTTCGCTTTCGAGGACATTACCGACGCGTCGGTCAAGGCACGCCAGGGCGACCAGCCGGTCTTCGTCTATAATCACGGCGTTATCACACGCGAAGATCTGCCCGCATCCGAACGCCGACGCAGCCGAGCCTGCTATATCCATCCGGTCTACGGGATGAGCGGCGAAGTGCTGACCGATGATTTCCCGCGCGACCATTATCACCACCACGGTGTCTTTTGGACGTGGCCCTTCATCGGCGTGAACGGGCAGCGGTACGACACCTGGCACGACAGCGCGTTGCGACAGGTCTTCAGCCGCTGGCTGGTGCGGGAAGTCGGTCCGGTCGCCGCCGTGCTGGCGGTCGAAAATGGTTGGATCGTCGACGACGAGCGGTTGATGATCGAGCGGGTTTGGATGCGGGCCTTTCGTGCGGGCCAAGATGATCGGGCATTGGATGTCGAACTCTTTTTCACACCCGAAACGGAGATCACGTTGCGAGGAGCGGCTGGCAAAAGTTACGGAGGCTTGACGGTGCGTTTCGCTCCCGGCTCCCGTGGCGAGACCCGCATCACGGTCCCCGACGGCCCGACCACCGGTGATCTGCCGGACACGCCTCTAAAATGGGCAGATTTCACGTCCCGATTCGGCGAGATGGAGCATCGCAGTGGGGCCGCGGTGTTGGTTCCTCCGCATCATCCGGATTATCCTCCTTCGTGGCTTACACGCCATTATGGGCCACTTTGCATTGGCTGGCCAGGGGTGCAAGCTCGCACATTTGAACCGGGAACGCCCTTTGCGATCGACTATCGGATGTGGATCCATCGCGAAGCAGGTGATTTTGAGGAACTCAAGGATGTCTATCAGGGGTATACTCGCGCGACTCAAGCTCAGTGGCAGTAATGAAAAGTGCTTCACTCGCGGTTGGATGCGTGGTAAAGTAGAGGATATGGAACAGTGATGCCCGTCTGTAAAGGCGTGCGTACCACCCGTTTTAACTTGGATGACCCCCCGTGTGGACAGGGTCCCGAAGAACGCGTAGAGGAGTAACGAACATGCAACGTCGTCGTATCATCACTTGCTGCCTCGCCATCGTGGGCGTGTGCGTGCTGGCGGAGTCGGCCTCAGCTCAGGTCCTGTTCCCCCGCGTGCGGGCTCGGCGCAATGCCCAGATCCGTGCGGAGGTGTATGGGCAGGTCAGCCGGGACATGGAGGCCAAGTTAGAAGAGGAAATGGCTTCGGCAACGGCTGCGTTGCAGGAGACAGCCGAGCAGCAGGTGGCCACGGAATCGGAGAAACTGAACGCCCACATCGAAGAAGAAGTGGCCCGCTTGCAGAAGTTGGTCAGCGGGGAGAGCGAGCAACTGGCTCGTCAAGCGGCCGAGGCGATTGTCCAACTGCGTGAGCAGGCCGAAGCGAGCGTGGAGGCCGAGGCCCAGCGGCTGCGAGAACAGACCGACCAGCAGGTGGCCGAACTGCGGGCGGAGAACGAGGATCGTCTGCAGAACACGATCACCACGTTGAACGACGGGATCGCCAAGGCGTTGGAGGAAGCGACCGCGACCCTGCACGGTTCGCTGGACGGGGAGATGGAGCGTTTAGCCGAGCAGGTCAAAGCGGAAGTGGGGCGGCAGACGCAGGCGATGCGGGAAGAGCTGGAAGCCGAATTGACCGCGATGCACGAAACGGCCCCCGAGCCGGACGAGCCGGCCGATTCGCCGGACCAGCCCCAGGCGATTCCGGCCGAACCCGTACGGACGGTTGACGAGGAAGAGGCGTTGGACGACGCGAGCGTTTGAGCCCCTCTTCCCGCGGATTGTAGACTGCCTGCCTCGGAAACGCTGATGTGCGGAATCACCGGTGCGATTTGGACCGCTGCCGATTTGGCCGTTCCTCCACCGGTGATGCGGCGGATGACCGAGGTCCTTCGGCACCGTGGCCCCGACGACGAGGGGACTTTCTTCTCCGAGTGCCGCTGGCAGCCCCCCTGCGAGGCATCGCCCGGGGTGGCCCTGGGGTTTCGCCGCCTGGCCATCATCGACGTCGCGGGCGGCCATCAACCGCTGTCGAACGAAGACGGCAGCATCTGGGTGGTCTTCAACGGCGAAATCTACAACTTCCAGGAACTGCGTCCCCAGCTGGAAGAGTCCGGACACGTTTTTCGTACCCGCAGTGACACGGAAACGCTCGTCCATCTGTACGAAGAGAAAGGCTTGGACGCCTTCGCCCACCTGAACGGGATGTTCGCCCTGGCCCTCTGGGACGGCCGCCAACGACGCTTGGTGCTGGCTCGCGATCGCTTGGGCAAGAAGCCGCTGGTCTATCACCAACAGCCCGGCCGCTTGGCCTTTGCCAGCGAATTGAAGAGTCTGCTGGAGATTCCGGGAATCGCTCGCGAGTTGGATCCCGTGGCGATTGACGAGTACCTGACGTATCAGTACGTTCCGCATCCTCGCACCATTTTCCGTCATTTTTACAAGCTGCCGCCTGGCCACTTGGCCGTTTATGCCGAAGACCGCTTGGATATCCGGCCTTACTGGCAACCGGAACTGAATTACGAGCGGGCGTGGACGCGAGAGCAAGCGGTTCAGGAATTGCGCACGACCCTGGCATCTGCCGTCCAATTGCGGTTGCGTAGCGATGTGCCGCTGGGGGCATTCCTCTCGGGAGGGGTGGATTCTTCGCTGATTGTGGCACTTGCGCAGCAGCAGTTGGACCGGCCGCTGAAGACGTTCTCGATCGGATTCCCTGTCCGCGAGTATGACGAGACCAATTACGCCCGTCTGGTCGCGGGGCACGTGGGGACGGAGCATCACGAGTTTCAGGTGACGCCGGCGGGGATCGAGATCCTGCCGGAGCTGGTTTGGCACTACGATGAACCGTTTGCGGACAGTTCGGCCATCCCGACTTGGTATGTGTCGCGTTTGACGCGTCAGCACGTGACCGTTTCGC
>SLMF01000753.1 GCA_007133715.1 Planctomycetaceae bacterium | reverse complement strand
GGGCAGGGCAGGGCAGGGCAGGGCAGGGGGGCGCCGATCAGGACCGCTTCGATCCGGAACCGGACCCGGCCCGGCCTGATATCGTCCTGTTCAACGGCGGGCTGTTCAATTCGCCCCTCATTCGCCGCCGCTTGATCCAGGTCGTACAATCCTGGTTCGACGCGCCCCAGACTCAATGGTCCCCCACGGTCCTCGAACCGGGGCGACTGGATCTGGCGGTCGCTACGGGCGCTGCCTATTACGGGACCGTGCGGCGGGGCAGGGGGGTGCGAATCGCCGCCGGCTTGGCACGCTCCTACTACGTGGGGATCGAAAGCGAGCCACCCGCCGCCCTGTGCCTGGTGCCCGGTAACGTCGAACCGGGCCAACAGATCGATCTGGACCAGCATCCGTTCGAACTCCGCGTCCAGCAACCGGTGGAATTCCCGCTGTACGTCTCCAGCCTCCGCCTGGCCGACCCGCCCGGCGAGGTGCTGCCGGTGGACGTCGAGCAGATGAAGCCGCTGCCGCCGATCCGCACCGTGCTCCGCACACGCAAGCGGCAGGCGTCGGCGATCCCCGTCACCCTCCACGCCCGGCTGACCGAAATCGGTACCCTCGAGCTGTGGTGCAGCCAGGTGGGAACCGAGCACAGTTGGCGGCTGCAATTCGATATCCGTTCGGCCACGCAAACCGACTTGGAAGCGCGGCAGACCGCGGGCGAAGCCGAGGGGGTGTTGGACGAAGCCAGTTGGCAGGCCTGTTATGCCTGCCTGGCCGATACGTTCGGCAGCGGGGGGACCGGCAAGCCGGCGGCTCTGGTCCGCCAGTTGTCCGAGGCGCTGGCGATGGGGCGCTGGGACTGGCCCATGCCCCTCTTGCGCCGGATTTGGGAAGCCCTGTTCGAATTCCAAAGCGGCCGGGAGAAGAGCCCCGCGCATGAACAGCGTTGGCTGAATCTGCTGGGATTCGCACTGCGACCCGGCTTCGGTATGGCCGTCGACGATTGGCGAGTCACCCAGACGTGGCGCGCGGTGCAGGGGCGGTTGATCCATGCCACCGCCGCGTCCCGCACCGAATCCTGGATCCTCTGGCGACGCATCTCCGGAGGCCTATCCGCCGGCCAGCAGCGGGCCATCGCCGACCCGTTGCTCGCCTCCGTACGCGGACTCCGCCGACGCCTGACCAAAGGCGGCGGCGATTTCGGCTTCACTCCCCAAGAATCCATCGAAATGTGGCGCTTGCTCGGAGCCTTCGAGTTGCTGGACCTGGCCCTGAAAACCGAACTGGGCGACCTGCTGATCGAACTGAAGGACAAACGCCCGCTGAAACCCGCCCGCGACGCCATGACCTGGGCGGTCGGGCGAATCGGCTCCCGCGTCCCCGTTTACGGACCCCTCAACCAAACCGTTCCCACCCAACACATCCCACGCTGGCTCACTCGCCTGATGCAGAACACCGAACCACGCGACAGCGACAAACTGGCCGTGTTGCAGCTGGCTCGCCGCACCGACGACCGCTACCGCGATCTGCCCGAAAAACTCCGCCGCGAAGTGGCCGCCTGGCTCGAAGACCATGCCGCCCCCCAACACTTCCAGGAAC
Source organism: Planctomycetaceae bacterium (assembly GCA_007133715.1). Lineage (GTDB taxonomy): Bacteria > Planctomycetota > Planctomycetia > Pirellulales > Pirellulaceae > SLMF01. The sequence goes on along the minus strand of SLMF01000753.1, from coordinate 2,005 downwards.
TGGTGCGTCACGGCGGTTCGCTGGACCGCGAGGAGCAGGGCCGTGTGATGGGCGAAGCACTCCCCAAAGGCCTGCGCATCCAATAGACTCCCACGAACCTGGCAATACGTGCCAACTCCCCGCACGCCCCCGCCAGGAACCCTCGCCGTAAAAAAAAGCAGTTCTTCTCAAGCGGGCAATTGCCCCAGGGCCTGATGAGCCTGATGAGCCCGGTGCGGCTCCCAGTCATTGGACAACCACGGCTATCTACCGTTCGGAATTCACGCGCCGACCGTGCCCGGAATCGAGGTGATTTTGTCATGCTCGAAAACCGACGGCAATGCGACAACACACGTGGCACACTGCGCGATCTTGAACAGCTTTTCGGACCATTTCAATGCTTTCTTTAATTGGGCAAAACAGGCGCGTCGAGGAGGGAACCGCACCCATCCGGATCAGGATCGGCCGGCCAAGCTCCACCATTGTACCGCCCCACCCCCCTCAACACCATCGCCCGCATGACAACCCCCCTCCGCATGACGGTCAGGAAATTTGATTTTCCGGCTGGCAAGCTGACACAAACTCCTTTCATTCCTTGGCCAAAACCAGCACCGCCCAAAAGCCCTGGCCGGGTGTTTTCAACTTCAGGCTTCCGCCGCCTGTGATGGACTGCGGGTCCTGCCAGACGCTGCGGGCGATGTCCAGCCAGCGGAGCTGCAGCGTCCCTTTGCTGGCGGAGACATCCAGGCTCACTTCGCCCCCGTCCGGAAAATAGACCGCGTATTGCCGTCCGGGCTCGGCCAGACAATAGGCTTCGTTCGGTTGGCGGTCGGATAGCAGATCGTTGTGCGGCGCGCACCCGAACACGTGCATGGCGTCGGTCAGCATGCGCAGGCTCTTGATGTGCGCTTGGGCGGCTTCGCTCAGCCCCAAGCCGGTCGGCGGGCGGTGGAACCGGCTGGAGGCCGAACCGCCGAAAATGTTCCGCCAAAACTTCTCCCGGGCATTGCGCGTCGTGCCCGCCCAGAAAGGTCCGCTGTCAGCACCGTAGATCTTCGTGTTGTTGATGGGACGTGGCCGAGCACTCAAACGCTGGTACACGAACTGCAAGTTGCTCCAGTTCTCCTCGGGATCCAGGACGCCGCTGTTCTGCGATGCCTCGAAAAAGGTGTAGACCTCCGGACGATCCAGGGACGCGCGGTGCGGTTCGGCTTTCAAATCCAGCGACCAGAACATCTCGGTGACTTCGATCCCGCGGCCGGCAGCCGAACCCTGCTGGCGGAGATACTCCGCCCAATACCATCCCCACTCAGGCGGATACTGCGGGTGGAGCTCGTTGCTGATGCAGTACAGCACGTGATCGCAACCCAGCGAATACGACAGCATCTTATCCACGAACCGCTGCTGATAGGACAGCAGGACGCGGTCGTCATTCAACGCAGGGACGCTCAGGAAGAAGTCATGCGGCTTGCCGTGGGACGTGCCGTCGCGGTACTGGGGGCGGGGATAGGCGTTGGCCAGGCGAGTGTTGTCGTGCGTGAGATTGACGTTGTTGGCGGGGTGCCACGGATTGCGTTTCCAATGGTCCGCGTGCATGTCCCATTTGTCCCATAGCTCGATCTGTACGATGATGTCCCGCTCGGCGGTCCAGCGGAGCAGGTTCTCGAAACGCCGCCAGTATTCCTCGTTCCAGCGGTCCAGGTCGAACCGTCCGTCGGGCCGCTGACGGAACGGATGCACCTCGAAGCCCTGGTCCAGCCGATCGCTCATCGTGTTGCGGATGGTGTTCGCGCCCACCGAAACCATTTCGTCCAGATGCTCCTTCAGGTCGGGGATCTGGAACAGGTTGTCATCCTTGCTGCCGCCCAACAGCAGCACCGGCTCGCCCTGGTACTGCCAATAGAACGGATTCCCGGAATACGGCCGGATGCGGCCATCCTGCTCGTCCCCCACAGTAACGGCAACATTCAACACGATGGCTGGCAGCAAGACCACCCCCAGCCATGATCGTAAGTACAGGTTGTTG
>SLMF01000308.1 GCA_007133715.1 Planctomycetaceae bacterium | reverse complement strand
TCGCAGGAGGTGGACGTGCCGGCGATCGTGTACTTGCCGACCGGTGCGACACACGGGCGGCCGCCGGCAGGATTGATGGAGGCGGAACGCGTCCACTTTATCCTCTCCGTCGAGAACTGGGACGAAATCGAACGCTCGCTGCGCGCGGTGCATGCCAAGAAGATGCTGGCTCAGAGCCGCATTTTGCGGGTGGGAAGATACGGTCAGGTCGAGCAGACGTCGTATGGCAACTTGGGCACCGAAGTGATCACCATTCCCGCAGCAGAGTACAACGAACTGTTCGATGCGATCGAGGCGGAGGATACGATCGAGGCGGACGCGATGCGGTTCAAGGCCAACGCCCTGAAGGTGACCGACGTCGCCGACCACTACTTCGTCGAAGCCTTTCGGGCGGATCGCGCCGTGGGGGCGCTGCTGGACCGCTACCATGCGGATGGCGTGACGATCGATTGCTTGTTGCTCCAGCATCGCAAGCCGTGCGTTACGTTCTCGTTGCGCAACGGGGAGTGCACCGCGACCTGCGGTTGCGAGAACGATTTGCGGGCGACGATGACCCTGCTGCTGAATCGCCATCTCTTCGGGCGCGCCAGTTTCCAACACAACTCCGGCTACGACCTGGTCCGCAACCACTATTACGGCACCCACTGTACCTGCGCGCTCAAGTTGAATGGTCCGGACGCGCCTCCCCAGGAGTACAAGATTCGGCCGTTCTTCCATCACTTGCCCAAGACGCCGGCGCTGGACGTCCAGTGGACGCCGGACACGCCGGTGATCCTGGCTCAGCTGCTGTCGGAGCAGGACATTCCCTACTTCACGGGGCGGGTTGTCGGCTCCCCCGCGTCACCGCCCACCGGGGGCTGTGCCACGCGCGTGCTGGTGGATATGGACTTGGACGATGTGAGTCAGGCATGGATCACGCATCATTCGATTCTGGTTGTCGGTACGCGGGAGGACGCACGTGCTTATGACATATTCCGGCGGTTGTTTTGAGGCGGGTTCTTGCTTTTGAATTCCCTTGCCCCTGCCACCGGCTGGGTGCGGCGTTCCGGGGCGCTGGCGGGCGTGTGCGGCGGAGGTTAAGCTGGAACTGGGTGCTGAGACGTCACTTTTTTCAACTGGCAGGGCGGCCACAGAACGGCAGCGGGCTCGGAGTTTCCGGGCCACAGGGGCCATTTTGCTGCCGCCTCTGAGGAGCGAACCGATGAGAGGACACGAGGATTGTGGCATGCCGGATCGAACTTCCACTCTGGGACGTCGCGCGTTTCTGCGGGGGACAGCCGGGCTGGGTGCTGCTCTGGCAGCCCGGCAGGTCTCGCGGGGTCACGCGGCGGAGGCGGAGGGTGCGAAACGTCAGGTCAAGTTGGGCATTGTGGGTTGCGGGGGACGCGGTCTGTGGATCGGACGCTTGTTCCGCGACCAAGGTGGCTATGCGATGCACGCGGTGGCGGATTATTTTCCGCAGGTGGCAGAGGCAGCGGGCCAAGAATTGGGCGTCGATGCCTCGCGACGCTTCCACGGTTTAGACGGCTACCGCCGACTGATGGAGAGCGGGGTCGAGGCGGTGGCCCTGGAAACGCCCCCCTATTTCTTTCCTGAACATGTCCAAGCTGCGGTGGATGCCGGGTTGCATGTCTTTCTGGCCAAGCCGGTGGCGGTGGACGTGCCCGGCTGCCTGCGGGTCGAGGCGGCTGCGAAACGGGCGGCGGAACAACAGCGGTGCTTCCTGGTCGATTACCAAATGCCGACCGATCCCCACGTAATCGAATGCGCCAATCGGTACCGTCAGGGGGCGCTGGGAAACCTGAGCATGGTCAAGAGTTTCTACTACGGCGGCCTGTTCGGGGATCCTCCGTTGACCGACAATCTGGCCGATCGGTTCCGCTCGCTGATCTGGGTGAACGATAATGGGCTGGGCGGAAGCTATCATGTGAATGCCTGCATCCATCCGATTCAAGCCCTGATGTGGGTGCTGGACCAAGTACCGGTGGCGGCGGCGGGGATCTCGCGCACCGCCCGCCCGAATCCGCATGGCGATAGCCACGACATGTTCGGAATCACCTACGAATTCGCGGACGGGTTGTTATGGACCCACACGGGACGTCATGCCCGCGGTCTGACCGGACCGGACGATCCGCTGGCGACGTGCGAGTTTCTGGGCGATGCTTATATGAAGATCGGCTATGGCGGCCAGGCACTGATCCGAGGCGGCTCGCACCACTATCCGGGGGGCGCTATCGAAAACCTGTACGGAGCAGGGGCGACGCGCAACATCGCTACCTTTTACCAGGATATGATGGACGGCAATGTCGCAAACCCGACCGTGCCGATGGCCATTGCCAGCTGCCTGGCCACGATTCTGGGCCGCGAGGCCTGTGCTCGCAAATCCTACCTGACGATGGACGAGGTGTTGGCTGAAGCAGAGACGCTGGAGGTCGATCTGTCCGGTCTGACGCGCTGAGCGCCGGGGCGACATGCGGGGAGGGTGGCCCGGGCCCGCGGAATTCTGCAGCACCCGCGTCCTCAGAATTCCGCGGTCTCATCGGAGCAAGCGTCGCAGGAGCAAACGTGCCATGATAAACTGACCTTTCCGGCATCGGCAATTACTTCGGTTGGAGGGCAAAGCTTCTCTGCGACTCTCTTCCATGGGGGATTCGCGCTCCGACTTGTTCTACATTTCGCCAAGCTCATGGCAAGAACCTAAACAACTTTCCCTCGACTGGGCATTTCAGTCGACGGTTCGTGGCAATCGGGCTCGGAGTTCCGTCGACGAGATGTCGCTGCGGAATTCTTCGGGGGATACCCCCTGGCAACGTTCGCGGAGCATCGGGGGCAGGTGCAGGTCATCCAACGTGACGAAGCGGTTGCCGATTAAACGTCCGAAGACCCAAAAGCGGCAGCCGCGGGCGACCAGTTCGTTCAGAACCGCGTCGCGGGCCGCCAAGCTGCCGCCGTAATACCGCGGCTCCGCGATCCGGGCGAGCGTATCGGCACCGACGATCCATGTACAATTCGGGAATAAACGCGACTTCTCGCTGAAGGTGGGGGCCCGCGTCAACCAGAGGATCGTGTCGGCCGGAAAAGCAGGCGTGCGACGTTCGAGTTCACCGTACGTCAGGGGCGGTTTGTCGACGTTTTCCAACGAGATTTCAAAATCGACCCGCTGGTTCGTGCGCTGGGCGGCCAAAGCCGCGATTCGCCGATGTCCCGTGTGCAATGGATTGAAAGCCCCCGGATAGAGCACCTGGGTGGGCGGTCGCGAGGTCGCCGGATAGACGGCCCAGGTGCCGGCTTCGCGCCGTGCTACGTGATTCCCATCGGGCAGCTCAGGGATCATGGCTCGACCCGGTTTCCTCTCGTTCACACCGCAAGTGACGCTGGACCGCTTCCAGTACCTGTCCGGCCGCTTCCTGCTGCCGAGCGACTCGTGTCAGGGCATTTAATTGGTAGACCTCCTCGCCACACAACCGGATTGGGGCGTCCGGCGTGGACCGGGTCGCCAGAGCCAGAAAGATCCGCCCATCCAGGCCTCGAGGCGAGTTAGGCCCCAAATGGCCCGTGACTGCAACCCCCAACTGAGCCTCGGCGGTGCGGT
>SLMF01000138.1 GCA_007133715.1 Planctomycetaceae bacterium | reverse complement strand
CTGGCCCTCCGCAGAGTGGATCCAGTCGAAAAACTCCTTCAATACGCCGCTCGGCTCTCCTAGTGTATAGACCAGCAACGGTCGGGCGATCGGGTAACTGCCATCCGACACGGTGGCCACATTCGGCGCAACCGGCTCCCCTCCCGACTCGCCAGCCACCCGTAGCATCTTGACATCGTCCGTGGCGTAGCCCATCCCGCTGTAACCGATTCCGCAGGGCGTCCGCGAAACCAGCGCCACCACGTCCTTCGAACCGCTCTGATCGATCGAGCCCAATTTGAACTCGCGATCCTTCAAAACGGTGTCGCGGAAGTAGTGATAGGTCCCCGAGTTGCTTTGACGGCTGATCCGCACGATCTCGCCCGTCCGGCAACTTTGATTATCGACCCCCAGATCGGTCCAGCGAGTCAACAAGCCGTCTTCGGCGTAGATCTCGGCCAGTTGGTCCAGCCTGATCGCATCCAGCGGATTTTGCAAGTGCACGTAGATCGCCAGGGCGTCCAGACCCAACACATGCTCCACCGGTGTCTGGCCCATGTTGTACTCGGCTCGCGCGATTTCCCGAGGCCGCATGCGGCGGCTGCTGTTCGCCATGTCCGCCACACCCTCGGTCAAACTGGCGATTCCGACCCCCGACCCACCCCCCGATACCTGGACACTGATGTCCGGCCGGACCTTCCGATATTCCTCGGCCCACGCCTGTGCCAAATTGACCATCGTGTCCGAGCCTTCGACTCGGATCACGCGACGCTCGAAGCCCGGACCGCCGGCCGGTTGGCCGCAACCGATCCCCCCCAACACGAGTAAACTTGCAAATCCAGCTAATAACCAGCAACGCACATCAAACATCAACATTGTCTCCAGAACGGCGATGCACATTCCCTCGTCGCCCTCCCGTTTTATTCGCAAACCCGCAACCTGTCACCAGCCCCCTGGCCGACACCACACCCTAAACCGATGTCAATCAAGAACTTACGCTCATTAGAAAGTTTTGAATAATCTGAAAAACGATGCCCGGCAGACCGCCGGTACCTACCTTCGGGTCAATCATAATACATCAATCGAAGTGCACTAGAGCAAACAACGCACACGGTCGGGGGGGGCGAGCGGCCCTCGGCGGGCCGTCTCCTCAGACAAGGGTTGTATCGCGGCGGCTCAGCGACCGCCGTCGGCCGTCTTGCGGCTGAGATATTGCCGGACTCGGGAGGGTAACGAGGGGTCGTTCAGTAGCTGACGATACAGGTTCGCGGACACCTCCGGCTTCCCCGACTGCTGGTAGATCTCGCCCAACAGCAGATAGGCGTCCCAATAGGAGGGGTCGCGCTCGATCACTTCCCGCAGCACGTCGATCGCGGCCTGCGCGTCGTCCCTGCGGTGCAGGTAGTAGGCCAGCGAGTGGGCGTAGCGGGATTCTTCGGGACGCAACTGATATGCCTTCCGGCACCAGGTGACCGCCTGCTCCCGATCGTGTTCGGCCAGCAGGACGCCCAGATTGTAAGCTGCCTGATGCATCTGCGGGTCCTGGTCGAACGCTTTGCGCAAGGCCTGCTCCGCGTCGGCCGTTCGGCCTCGTTCGGCCAACAGCAGGCCCAGGTTGAAATGGGCGGCCGCATTGTCCGGTTCGTGCTCCAAGGCCCGCCGGAGACTGCGTTCGGCCGCACGGGTGCGATTCAGGTTGCTGTAGGCGATCGCCGCGTTGACCATCGGGCCGACACTCCGCGGTTCCAGACGGTACGAGGTCTCGTAATGCTCGACGGCCTGGGCATAGTCTTGCCGCTGCATGAAGTAGTTGCCCAGATTCGCATGGGAACTCCAATCGTCCGGCCGCGCCGACATGGCCGTCGTGAATTCCTCGACCGCCTGTTCCAAACTGTCCCGGTCCCGCGCCCGTGTGATCCTCTGCAGCGGTACGGGGGCCAAGGCCATCGCGGCTCGGATCCGCACCAGCCGGTACGGGTCACGCGTGGCTTGCAGCAAGTCGTCCAGGATCTGGCGGTCCAGGGGCGAATCGCCCAGCGAGGCGGCCGCACTGGACCGGACCAGCGGCGAGGGATCGTGCAAGGCGTCGCGGATCACGGGCCACTTTGCCGGGTCGGAACAATCCTGCAGCAGCCGGACCAGCGAATTGCGATGGACCTCGTCGTGCCGCCGCTCGCGGATGTCCGCCAGCATCTCCGGCAACCGCTCCCACTGCCGCCGACGCGCCTGGTCGATCAGCCGGGCCCGCTCCAGACCGGCATCCTGCCGTGCATCCCCATGCCATTGCCGCACCCATTTGTCGGCCCACGCAGCATCCTCGTCCGTGTGGCACAGGGTGCACGCGTTCGGCGAACCGAATTCCAACGTGGCGGACGGCATCGGCGGACGCATCGAATGATCGCTGCGATTCATCCCCGCAAACCGCGTCAGCGGCATGTGGCAGGCATTGCACGAGATGCCCTCCGTCTCGGGCGGATGCTGATGGTGCAGCGGCGGATTGTCCACTTTGTCCTGATGGCAAGGCAAACAGCCATGATTGATCTCGGGCCCGGAAAACCGCATCCGCCCGCTGGACGTGTGGCAGTGGTTACAGTCGAAATCGCCCGGCACAATGCAGGCGCTCATCAGCCACGATGTCATCGTGTAATTCTCGCCCAGATCCCGACCGTCCGGATAGTAGTCCGGATGCTCCAACGTCACCAGATCGTAATGATCGTAAAACGGATCGCCGGGTAGGAAATCGATGGAGATCGGAGACATCTTGGCATGGCAGGTGGCGCACAAGTCGTTCATCTGCTGGGACGTGAATTGGCTGGTGCGGATGATCTGCATGTCCTCCGGCTCTTCGCCCCGCGCAGCCGCTTCCTCGAATACCCGCACATGCTCGTGGGCCGGGCCATGGCACGACTCGCAACTGATCCCCGGCTCCGCCCACGTCGTGCGATACGTGTCGCTGCTCAGATCATAATTCGTCGCTAACTGGCTGACATGACAATTGAAACACGTGGTATTGAACGTGAACAGGCGGTCGGTCCAATCCAACGCCTCGTCGTCGCGATCCGGGAAATGCCGCACCCCGCTGGCCGCCACGTCGTACCAAGCTTGGTCGTTCACATCGTACGCCAGCGGCATTACCTGCAGGCGTCCCCGCTCCATCGGCGTCAGAAAATAATAGATATTCTTGCCCCCCATCGCGTGGAGGATCTCGAAGCTCTGTTCGCCGTCCGGGCTGGTCTCGTGCATCCAGCCGCGCTCGCCAGCGAACTCGACCGTGTACTCCCGCTGGTCAATCGCGATCGGCTGGTCCAACGGCGTCAGGTGCTCGCGAGCCAAGTCGGGCGTGTACGGCTGCATGGCCAGACCGTGCCAGGATGTCTCCCACAAGTCATGGAATTCCGAGTGGCAGTCCCGACACGACTCGGAGCCCGCATATAAGGGGATGCCCTCAGTCAATTCGTAGGCCACCCCTGTGGCGGGTGCTTGGTCAGAAGAGCTAACGGGGAAAGGTTCCGTCGCCGGTTCGTTGGGCTGCGAACTGCAGCCCGCCACGAACGCGACCAGAACCACCAAACGCAGAACGATTCGACACATGAGTCTTTTCGCCAGCAGTTGCCAGCGGT
>SLMF01000674.1 GCA_007133715.1 Planctomycetaceae bacterium | reverse complement strand
CGTGCTGTCCGTCCTTCAACCGCCGGGTCGCCTCGGCGAGCCCGGCCACGGCGGGCAGACCGTATTCGCGTGCCACGATCGAGCCATGAGAGACGGCGCCTCCGGTTTCCATCACCAGCGCGCCTGCCTGCAGGAAGAGCGGCGTCCAGGCCGGATCGGTACCGCGGCAAACAAGCACCTCGCCCGGTTCCAGTTGCGCGCCGGCCGGGTGAAGGATCACTCGCACCCGCCCCTGGTGCGTGCCGGCCGAGACCGGCAGTCCCGCCAGCACGCCTTCGCTTTCCTCGACCGGCAGGCCGAAGAGGCACTCGCCGTCCGAGGTCATCCAGCGTGGCACGGCGCGGCGGTTTCGTTCGCGGTTGTATTCGGCTCGGGCCGCGGCAGCCTTGGCACGCAGCTCCCCCGCCCTGCCTGACTCGGCAGCCAGCAGGTCGTCCAGGTTCAGGAACAGCACGTCTTCGGCCGCATCGAGTCGATTCTGGGCCACCAGTTCGGCACCGGCGTCCAGCATGATCGAGCGTGCGATGGCGATCATCCGCGCGCCCTCAAACTTGGGCTGCTCCCGCAATCCTGCCAGTTGGCGGTAGCAGCGCAACTGCCAGGCGAAGATCCGCGCGTGGAGCCGGCCCTTCGCCGCGCGCACCTGGGCGACCAGTTCGGCTGCCACACGCTCGGCCTCGGTCTGCTGCTGTGCGAACCGGGTTTCCTGATCGGTGTCCTCGGGGGCTGCCAGGTAACGGTGCAGCAGGTCCAGCACATAGTCCGGGTTTTCGGACCAGCGGGGGACGCCCGGGTCGATCTCCCACACCGCGCGGTGGCCGAAGCGGTGCAGGAAGGCTTCGACGCCCGGATGATCAGCGGTCGGCTCCGCGGCCTCGGCTTTCAAAGTCTGCGCCAGCCGCCAGAGGGCCAGTCCCATTTCGGTGGTGACATTATGGGGCAGGGCACGCTGGACGGGGTGGAGGAGTTTTTCGTCGCCCAGCCAGGCCGCGACCTTCTTGCGCAGGGCCGCTTCGGCCATCAAGCCGGGGTTCATCACCGCGACGGGGATGATCCACACGATCGCGCCTCGCCGCCCCAACACGTCGCGAAGGAAGTCGACCCGCGCACGCATCGTCGCCAGCCCGGCCGCCCGGGCCGCCATGTCGCGAATCGCCGCGTCGGTCTCGGCCAGCACTCGCAAACGTGCTGTTTCAGGGCTCCACGCGGCCAGCAGCCCGCGCCAGCCGAGTCGTGCAAAGAGCAGCCCGAGCCGCCACCAGTAGCCGAGGCCCCCCTTGCGTCCCAGAATGCGCTGGCCCTCACGCTCGCGAAAGGCCAGCAGCGCCCGGCTGGTGAGCGGATCCTTGTCTGCCAGCGCCTCGGCCAATTTCGGCCAGCGTCCGGGCTTGCGGAGCAGCTCGGTGGTATCGACGAACACCCGCCCGGCCGCCACCTTGAGCCAGGGCAGCTCGCGTTCGGGCCGCCCCGTAGCGGCGTGGGCAAAACCGCCCAGCACCGCCCGCCAGTAATCGATCCCCATCGGCGTGATCGGCTCGAGCATCTGCTGGGCATGGACGTTGAAACAGAGATAAAGACGCAAGCCCGCCTCGGACGCGGGAAGCGGTTCGGGTAAGGGGAAAAGCGAGGTGATCGGCCGCGACTGGACCAGATAGGTCCGGCCGCCTGCGATCGCCCATTCGATATCTTGCGGGGTCCCGAAATGGTCCTGCGCTTGGCGGCCCAAAGCCGCCAGTTCCGCCACCTCGGCCGCGTTCAAAGCCGCGACCCGCCGCTGGGCCTCCGGCATCGGCCGGTTGACCGTCCCCCGGCCCTCGCGAACCGTGAGCACCCGCTTGTCCGCCCGCTGCTGCTCGACTACCTGCCCCTCGCGGTCCAGCACCCAGGTATCGGGCGTCACCTCGCCGCCCACCACCGCCTCACCCAGCCCGAACGAAGCCGACAGCAGCATCCGGTCGCGGCGGTGGTCCAGCGGGTTGGCGGTGAACAGCACGCCGGAACGTTCGGCATCGATCATCCGCTGGACCACCGCCGAAATCGCGATCTCGGGGGTATCCAGACCGACCCGTTTACGATAGGCCACCGCCCGCGGGTTCCACAGCGAAGCCCAGCAGCGGCGCACGGCATCGCAGACGGCCCGGGACCCCTCGAGATTCAGAAAACTGTCATGCTGGCCGGCAAAACTGGCACCCGGGAGATCCTCGGCCGTAGCCGAGGAACGCACCACCACCCGCCCGCCACCGATCTCCTGATAGGCACGCCCGATGGCCTCTGCCACCTCTTCCGGAATCGGGCCCGCGAGGAACCGATCCTTGAGCGTCTGGGCCGCATCGGCCAACGCCTGCGGCTCGTCGGGCGCAACCTGCTCGACCAGCGCCCGCACGGCGTCCTCCAAGCCGTTCTGGGCCACGAAATGCACGTACGCGGGGGTCAGTACGGCAAACCCCTCGGGGACCGGCAAACCCGCCTCGAACAGGGCCCCCAGACTCGCGCCCTTGCCGCCCGCAAGGGGCCGCTCCGAAACCTGCAGGGCGTCCAGTTTGCAAATCAAGTGCCGCGACGTGAACGGCTCGTCCATCGGAAACTCCTGTCTCGGGTTCGTAGCAGAAGGTGCTCCAGCCTCCGGTCCCGGAGATCGTGAGTGAAGAATCACAAATCGCCAAGCGGATTCCCGAACAAGCCGCCGAATCCACGCTCGCCAAACCGCCCACGCGAATCCCAGGAGGGTGTCCCTAAACTAGCGGCGTGGAAGCGACACGTCAAGATTGCAAACTCGCCATGCGAGTTGCACCAACGGCACGGCGCGGGGCTCTAACCCCGCCCGAAACGGCCGACCGTAGGTCTCCCAACCCCTGTTCTTGTCGAGCACCGGTCCGCACGGTATGGTATCGAAAGTGGCCCGCGAATGTCCACGGGCGAAGTAACAATTGTCATGCCGCAAGGGGACGTGTCCAACTTGTCTTCCCCTTCCAAGCGTGCATGCACCAGGTTTGACACGGCCTAAAGAAGGGCACGCATACCCCATGTCGAGGAACTTGCGAAGCGGGGGCAGGTTCCGAAGGGTTGCAATCTCAGCGGTCGGGGGCAAAAAAATCCGTTCCATGGAACTCTGACCAACCGCGGAGTCCACGGTAATGTGCCATCGAGACAGGTGGCTGACGCTTCTTGATTTGTCCCGGCGTCGGTGGAAAGACGGGGACCGGTATTTCTGGCAGGTGGAGGCCCAGGTCGACCAATCCCGCTCGAACCGCGGCACCCGCCCGGCGCTAGACGCCCCCCCTGGCCCTTCGCCACCAGGCGATGACACTGCCGATCACGCGGGCAGGTCGCGTGATTCAACCGTTGCCCAGGACGACCTGATGCCAGAACGTCCGTTACGCGGAGCCATCTACCTTCTGTATCCCTGTACTAGGGGGGGATGCAGGGGGCGCCCGATGCAAGCTTTCATCATTGGGCAGCCATGCTACCGCGCGCGGTAGTGCCGCAAATCACAATTGATAGGCGTGCGGACTGGAAATGGTTTGATGACGAGCGGGTGGGAATCCCGCCTGGGTAACCGTTAGCCACGGGCCCGGTATCGAGTGTTGCAGCCATCGTAT
>SLMF01000495.1 GCA_007133715.1 Planctomycetaceae bacterium | reverse complement strand
CCGTCGTGGTGCGTGTGGCTTTGCCCCCGACCGTCCGGATGCTCGCCCTCGGCTCCTCTTCCAGCAGATCTTCTTGACCGGACGATGTTCCCCACCCCAATCTCCGGAAAGTCCCTCCGATGCATGCCCCCTCCAACCTGCCGTCCGATCCGCACGGGTTTGCCGAACATTTACGAAATGGCGGGACGTGGCGGGGTGGGGCGGGAGTAGGCCCGGAGGGATTTGAACCCCCGACCAAGGGATTATGAGTCCCCTGCTCTGACCGCTGAGCTACGGGCCCGATTGGCGTTGGCCGCCACCCTGATTGTTACATATGGGAGCGTTCAGGTCCATCGGTGCTCAGTTGGGGCGTGGCAGTGGCGGGGGTGCGGAGGTGACGGATCAGTGCGGGCAGTTGGTCGAAGCGGTCGAGTCGCAGGCCGACGGCTCCGCCGCCCGGATGCGGTTCGACAAACTCCTGCTCGGGTTGCAGACCGAATCGGCCGTAAAAGGCTTGGCGAATGAACGCTTTGACTTCCGCTACGTCCACTTGGCTGGCGTCGACGTGCAGTTGGAAGAAATCGCCTTGACCCGCCGCGTTGACGCGTACGGCAACGGCTTGGTGCCCAAAGGCGCGTTTCAACATGGCTTCGGCCAAGTCGATCAGGGCGAGTCCGCGGAAGAAGTTGCCGCCTGCCAGGCGATGGAATTCGGGCGGCTCGTCCGCGGCGAGCGTGGCGTCGTCCAGGCCACGGTTGTAGTCCACGGGCGTGGCCTGATAACGCGTCAACCAACGGTCGAGCAGTTCGGGACCGGTGGCACCGTGTTCCCAGGGCAGTGCCTTCAGCATGGCCTGGCGGTCCGGCAGCCGTGGGGCGTCGATATCGAAACAACGATCTCCGCCTTGGGAACGGCTGACGCACTCAATCCACTGGTCCGTATGGTGTATCAAGTAGAAGTTCTTGGCGACTTCGCCGAACAGGTAAGCGACCATGGCTCGCAACGGGGCCCCGGTCTCGGTGCGGATCGTACCGTCGGCGGCGGAGCGGCGGAGCAGGGGGTCGCGCCAGCCGGCGAACAGGCTTTCGAGCGTGGCGTCGGCTTTTTCGGTGGCATTCACCGCGGGCAAGCGGCAGGTTTCCATCAGCTGTTCGATATACCAGGGGCGACGGTCGGCGACCTGCTGTCGCAGCTGCTGCTGGGAAGCGTGCAGGGGCAGTTGGGCCAGCAGTTGGGCGATCCGGCGGCGTCGCTCGCGGCTCAATTCGCCCGACACCAGCAATTCCTGCTCGATTTCCTGGAAAAAATCGCGGTCCAGCGGCAGGCGGGTGAGCAGGGCGGCCAACTCGGCCGCTTTGCCCGTCATTTTTCGCATTTCCACCGCGGTCAGCTGGCCTGGCTGGGGAGACCCGGCATAGGTTCCCGCGGACCATTGCCAAGCGGTCCGATCGCGATCGACGCTGTAGGCGAACAGGATCGGGAAACGGTCGGCAGGTACGGGAAAAGTGCCCAGGATGCGGTAGTTTTCCCGCGGGTTCGAGGAGACCAGCGTACCGCGTCCGGGACGGCCCGTCTGTTCGGTGGCTTGGTCCAAAGCCCCCGCGCGGACCCCCGTGCCGTACTCGGCTTGGCAAGCCAGGTGGACCAGCATCTCGGGCGCGATGCCCAGCTCGAAAAGGGCATTGATCGCGTTCTTCACCGCCACGGTCACGGCGGACGAGCTGGAGAATCCGCCCTGCGGGATGTTGCCAGTCGACATCACGCGGAGTCCGCGAAAGCCGTCGCGGCCCAGAAACGTCTGCACACGCGCACCCAGATTCCCGTCACGCAGGGTGCGCATCGAGGCGATGGCGTTGCCGATCAACGAGAACGGTCGCCGCATGCTGTTGCTGACCCACAGCGTGGGCGGCGGCAAAGGCTGCTGCTGCTGGCGACGTTGTTCCAGTTCGCGGTCCGTGAAATAGCCCAGCGATAGCAGCAGGTTCTCTGCCATCCGCGTGCCGAAACCTTCATAACTGTACCAATCGGCCACCTCGGTCCCCGGATACATGCACTCGTTGTCGGCGGGCAAGGCGTTCAGCTTCTCGCGGAACTGCGGGTTGGTGGGGAACAGGTGGATATTGCCGTCGTCGGAGCTTTGAACAAGGATCACGACCTGCTCGCGGTCTTCCGCCTCGCGGGCACCGAAGGGCATTTGCCAAGCGGGTCCGAAGAAACGGCCCATGTCGGGGTGCATGAAGGCGATTCGCAATCGGCCACCGGCCACTCCGATCCCGATCGGTTGCTCGTCGCGGAAGCCCAGTCGCTCGTGATCCGCCGTCGTGTACAGCTCTTCCAGCTGCGCCGCGATGGCAGCCGTCTGGCCAGCAGGTCGTTCCGCCCGAATCGCCTCGGCGACCCGAGACACCTTGCTCGACGGTGGGGCCACCGCCCAGCCGGATGACCGCAGCAGGCCCTCCAGCAGCGCCAAGTCCATCGGGCGTGTCACGTCGGAACAGAGCAGATCGTATTCCGGGTCGGCAACCGTCGTGGTGATCGTGCGGATCTCCCCCCCGTGCTCGCTGATCGCCTGGACCATGTCGGTAATGTAGTACTGTTGTTGAGCGTTGTCGTTGGTCAAATCGTTCAGATAGCGTCGCAGCGTCGAGGCCCGAATGGCGTACAGAGGGCAATTGCCCTCGGACGTCTCCAGCAGGATCTGCCGTTCCGGTCCGGGCGGCAGGGCGTCGATATCCCGTTGTTCGACAATCCGGAGCACGCGGCGAGCCGCATCGCGGACCACTCGGCCTTTGCCCCGGTTCCGCGGCGGCTCGTAAATCGCACTCAATAACGTCAAATCGGCTTCTCGTGGGCCCACAAGGTGGGTTTCGTACAGCCGCTGGAACACCGAGCTGGTAACGATGCGATCGCCCATCGTGATCACGAGCAGCGGGTCGATTTCTTCCAGATCGGGAACGCAGAACACCTCGTAGGCGGCAAAGGCAGTACCGCCGGTCGGGTTGTCCGAGCGGATATATATGTTGTCATCGCCCAACGCGGCGGCGACTTCCTCGTACCGATATCCGACAAGGCAGATCACGGGCACCGACTGCAGACCGCGAAACGCCTGGATGGAATGGCGCGCCAAGGGCATACCACAAACGGGTTGCGCGCACTTGGGTGCCTGGCCGAACCGAGTCCCCTTGCCGGCGGCCAGGATCACCAGCACCGGCTGGTCCGCATCGAATTGGCCCGCGTAATCCAAGACATGCGGGTTCAGAATTTTTTCGGCGCTCCATCGCACCGCTTCGCTCAACGGCTGACTCCCGTTGACCTGGCCCATCGCTCGACCCCCCTAACAGACCTGTTCGTACACTCAAACTAAAAATGACCAGCCACGCGAAAAGCGGGGTTTTCGCGAAAAACACCCACAAGGAAACCCAATAAGAGCCCAATTCTAGCTCACGGTCGAAGTCCCCGCCCCCGATTTGCCCCACACTCCCATAAGAATATCAGGCCAGGGCAACGTCCGAGCCGATTGCGTTCTTTCCCGCCCCACCGGGCATTGGAGGTAGTCATTGGTCATTGGTCATTGGTCATTGGTCATTGGTGGTTCGTGGTTGGTGGTTGGTGGTTCGTGGTT
>SLMF01000635.1 GCA_007133715.1 Planctomycetaceae bacterium | reverse complement strand
GCCTTCTCGAAATACCAGCGTGGCCGCGAGCCGCCCTCGCCACGAATCCCCCGCTGATCGTCCTCCGCCCGGCTCGTACTGCCGCCCGACCAGCTGTTGTTGACCCAGGCTTCGGTCAGCGGAATGGCCGGGTCGTCCAACGTGGTGTGGTTGCCGACAAAGTTCAGACCGATAAACACCGGCGCCGGACCTTGCCGACCGTTGGGTACCACCAGCAGCAGCGAGACCGGCGGCGTACCTTCCGGACCGAAGCGGAGCGTCACGATCTTGCGAGTCGCCTTGCCCCCCAAGGCCTGATCATCGACATCCTCGACCGTGAACGCAAAATTCTCCGGCGGCGGAGGCGCCTTGCCAAACATGTAGTGTTCGAACAGCGCGATCAACTCCGGCCGACGCTCGGAACGCCATTGCTCCGCGCTCGTCACCGGCGTGCCGTCGAACATGACCAGCGGATCGGGCAGTTCTTCGCTCACGGGCAACTGGTCGACATCCGGAAAGGCCTCTTCAGCATGGGTCAAGAGCGGGCCCGGAAACACCAGCAGCCACGCCAGCAGGCAGCCAATAAGAAAACGCATGGTTACGAACTCCTTGAGAAAAAGGGGGAAGGAACCAAGTCAGAATTCGGTTCACGCCGTATTGCGGGCCGCGTCGGCCAGATTCGCCAAGCAGCGGCGAAGCACCTCCATCGGCTGCTGGGGATTGTAGTACACTTCGATCGTCATCGGCCCGTCAAACTCGACCTCACGCAGAGCCCGGCAAAACGCCTCCAGCTGCAAGCCCCCCTCGCCCAGAATCGCTTCGGGCGGCTGAGGATCCCGCTGCACGACCGTGTGCTCCCGCAAATGGAGCCCGTGCAGACGAGCGCCCAAACGGCGTACCGCGTCCAACGGCACCTCGCCCGCACGCATCGCATGACCCGTGTCCAGACAGTAGCCGATCCGCGAATCCCAAGCTTCCACCGCGTTCACCAAGTCGTCGATGCGGTCGTAACGATGACCCGGACCATAATTGTGGACGGCGACTTTGATGTCGAATTCCTTGACCAGCTTGTCCAGCAACGGAAAAGCGTCCGGCGTCGGCTGCCCGACCAGCACGGAAACCCCGTGGTCACGGGCAAACTCGAAGGCCTGCCGCAACTCTGCCGCCTCCGCATGGATGTCACCCATGAAGTAGGCTTCCATTTTCAAGTTGTGTTGGGACAACAACGCCTGGACCGCGGCCATCCGTTCGGCATCCCGGGTGACGGGGTAGTGCCAGCGAGCAAACTCGACCCAGCCCAACCCCAGCTGGGCGATGTTCGCGAGCATCGGTTCGAGTTCCGGGCTGTAGGCATTCAAGACATTGCTCTGCAACCCCACTCGAAAACCACCATATTGAGCGATCGGGTCCAGCTCTTCCGTGAGAGCCATTTGCGGGCGGGTGGCCAGCCAAGCCGCCCCGGTTGCCATCGCCCCGGTTGCCAAGAATCGACGTCTCGAGAGTCTGCTCATGCGGTGGTCCTCCTGGTCGTTGTGGCCGTCACGGGGCCCCCGTGCCTGTGCCACGTGTTGTAGATGTTCCTGATGCTGCGGATCTCTACCATACCCGAAAACGGCCCCGTATGCCAAATCCCCGGATCAGCCGACCTTCTCGGCCGGACCAAGGTGCTTGGCGGGTGGCGTGAAGGGTGCGATAATCGTGGTTGATGGCTACCTGCGAGACAACCTGCGAGACACGTCGATGGCTGATCGCGGCCACCTTGGCGATGGGGCTGATGTTCCCCTGTCCCTCCCCTGCCGAACCGCAGGCCTTGCGGTGGGAAATGCCGCCGGGCCAGGAATTGCGGGTGCGGTGGAGCCAGACCCTGCGTACCGAGATCCGCGGTCCGCAAACGGTCGGCTGGACGGTGCGCGCGGCGGTCGAGATGCGGTGGCGAGTCGACGCGGTGGAGCCGGACGGGACGCTGCAGATGAGCCAGCAGTTCACGCGTCTGATTCTGCGAACCACCCCGGCGGACGGTCCCGAGGTGGGGTACGACTCGGCGTCCGAAGAGCAGCCTCCGTTCGAGTTGCATGAAATCGCTCGGGCAGTGAAGCCGCTGCTCGAGCGGCGGTTCACGGTGGCGATGAGTCCGCGTGGGCGGTTCCAGGCGGTCCAGGCGGACGCGCCTTCGCTGGCCACGGCACACGAATCGGCGGCCGAACCGTGGGCCAGCCTGCTGTCGCCGGCAGGTTGGGAGCGAGCTTTCGGTCAAAGCTTGGGTCGGTTGCCGGATTCTCCCGTCCAACCGGGGGATCAATGGCAGCATCGGGAGACGTTGGAGACGCCCCGGGGACCTCTGCGAGTCGAGCATTCCTACCGTTATGAGGGAGCGGTACAAGTCGAGTCGGGTTCGTTGGAAGTCATCCGTGTTGTGACGGAGGCCACCCCGGACCCGCCGCCGGGTGCCTTTGATCCGCCGCAGCCGTCGGCTCAGCGGCAGACCGGGATTTATCATTTCGATGCGAAGGCCGGATTTCTGGCCCAGTCCGATTTGGTCCAAACCCGGTGGTCCGATGTGCCGAACAGCGAACCGCCGCTGCAGGTCACGATACAGGGTCGGCTGAGCACGCAGATCGAGCCGTGGCCGCAAGCAGATCGTCCTTGAAAGCGCGTCGCAGGGGGCGGAAGTTGCGAGAATGCCGGATTCGTCTAGCATACCAGTAGCGGGCCCTTGCGGCCGCGACGCGGGTGTCCCGGCCGTACCGGCCCGCTCTACCCGAATCGAACCCGAGAGCCAAGGGAGAGCCTGGTGATGAGTAACCCGACACGACGAGACTTTTTGGGAACTGCCGCTGGCGGAGCGGTACTGGCCGCGGGCGGAGCCTTCCGCTCACCGAATCCGGCCGTAGCGGCGGTGGCTGCCGAACCTTCGGCGGTTGCCAAGGTACCGCTGGAGACCGACATCGAACCGTTGGTTCACGCGTTGGAGGAAACGTCGCGAGAACGCTTGTTGGAAGAGATCGGGACCCGAATTCGACGGGGAACGACTTACCGCGAGATCGTGGCGGCGCTGCAATTGGCGGCGGTTCGCAATGTCGAACCGCGTCCGACGGTCGGTTTCAAATTCCACAGCGTGCTGGTCGTCAACTCGGCCCATTTAGCCAGCATTTCGGGGCGGGACCGTGATCGTTGGCTGCCGATTTTTTGGTCGCTGGACTATTTTAAGGTCACGCAGGCGCAGGACGAGCGGGAGGGTGACTGGACGATGGCGCCGGTGGACGAGTCGACGGTCCCGGGTCCGTTGGAGGCGTCGGGTCGGTTTTGCGACGCGATGGAGCGTTGGGACGAAGGCCCGGCGGATGGGGCGGCGGCGGCCCTGGCTCGCTTTCCGGGGGCCCAGAAGGCCTTCGAGTTGTTCGCGTATTACGGCGGACGCGACTTCCGCTCGATCGGCCATAAAGTCATCTTCGTCGCCAGTGCTTGGCGAGCCCTGCAGTGCATCGGCTGGCAGTACGCCGAGCCGATCCTCCGTTCGTTGGCCTATGCCCTGCAGAACACCACGGGTGACGGGAACCCGGCCGAAAACGATTACCTGGCCGACCGGCCGTGGCGTGACAACCAGCAGCGGGTCGACCGGATCCGG
>SLMF01000072.1 GCA_007133715.1 Planctomycetaceae bacterium | reverse complement strand
CCACCACCAACGTCCGCGCCGCGGCCAACTCGGGGCGGCTGCGGAACAGCGGGCGCACACCCCAAAACGTCACCCGATTCACCGCCGCCTCGTCAAACGGCTCGACCTGAAAACCCGTGGCTACATAGATCCGGTTCAGAAAAGCAAACCGATTGGAGGCCTCGCGCACCGCACTGGTCGCGACCACATGCACCTGGCCCCGACCCCCAATTCCATACTCGTCCAACTTCCGCCGATAACGCTGCAACACCCGCACGCAATCCTCGGTCGTGGACGGTTCAATCGCCCCTCGAGAAAACGTGTCCTTGCCCAAGTTCACCGCCTGAGTCAGTGTCTCGAGCGTCCGCACCGGCCGGTCCGGACCAAGTTCGGCGATCGCCATCCGTACGGCCGTCGCGCCGATATCGATCACCGCCACCACCTTCGGAGCACCGTCATCATCCGAGGAACGAGTTTTACCGGAGACCGCAGTTTCACACGACATGGCAGACCATCAGGACAGGATTCCGTTGCACACACTCTCCCACACACCCCAACAGAATACCGGTAATCGCGGTAAAGAACCAGTCGGCACTCCGGCTGCGGCTGGCCGGCAGACTATCGGTTGACCAATTCCGTGGGGATCGGTGGATCGATCGAACGGACATGCAAATCACGCTGCGGGAAGGGGATCACGATCCCCGCGTCGCCCAGCAACTGGTTGATCTTCGTGTGCAGATCATGCACGATCGCCAGGCGACAGTCCAGCGACGGTAAAAACACTCGCAGAGAGAACTTCAAAGCACTGTCACCGAAACCGTCGAAGATGGCCATCGGAGCCGGGTTTTCCAAAATCTGCGGATGCTCCTGACCCGCCTGCAACAGCAAACTGCGGACCCGTTCCGTATCCGAACCATAGGCCACCCCCACTTCGATCACCACCCGATTGACGCTGTCTGACAAGGTCCAATTCAGCAGACGCCCGGTGATGAATTCCTTGTTGGGAACCACGAACTCCTTGCGGTCCCAGTCGACGATCGTGGTCGCCCGGATCCGCATCCGCGAGACGACCCCGCTGACGTTATCCACTGTGACAACATCCCCCACGCGGATCGGACGTTCGAACAGAATGATCAAGCCTGCTACGAAATTGGCGAATATTTCCTGCAAGCCGAAGGCCAGACCGAACGTCAGGGCGGTTGCCAACCACTGGATTTGGGACCAGCGCAAGCCCAGCGTGCCGCTGGCTATCACCACGCCGACCATCACGATGGCGTAACTGCAGAGGGCCGTTGTCGCATAGCGCATGGAGGCCTCCAGCGGCAAACGCTGCAGAACCGCGATTTCCAACAGCCCGGGCAGATTTCGAAAGGCGATCACCGTGGTGATGGCGATCAGGCCCGCAAGGAACAGATTCGAGAGCCTCACCGGCCGGATCTCCTCTCGGGGCGTCGTATACTCCACCCCGTCTTCCATCACGGTATCGCTGACCGTGACGACGGTGGGATAGAGGGGCCGGTCCAGCATGCGGAGCGCGGGGATCGCCCCGTCCCAGATCGCCCAGACACCCAAAAGGGCAGCCACAACCACCCCGGTCGTGACGATCCG
This sequence comes from Planctomycetaceae bacterium, assembly GCA_007133715.1. Taxonomy (GTDB): domain Bacteria; phylum Planctomycetota; class Planctomycetia; order Pirellulales; family Pirellulaceae; genus SLMF01. The sequence goes on along the minus strand of SLMF01000072.1, from coordinate 2,024 downwards.
TTGGGTCTGGCTGCTGAGTTCGGCCAGATCCACACTCTCGTCGACCGAGACCATCGAACGGGAAGGCGAGCCGCCCGCACTGTCGCTTTGCAATGCGGCCAGGGCCGCTGCCCGCCGCTCGCGGGCTTGACGCATACTCAAGTGCCGGCGGTGGACCAGGAGCAAACGCAGCAGGAACGAGCGGATGATGATCAGCAGCATGAACAGACTGGCGGTCGAGAAGAGCCGGATGGTCAGGTGTTGGGCGGTGTAGGAATAGCCGAAGAAGGCCAGGGCGGCAGGGCCCAGCGGAAGGGCGATCGCCAGGATGTACAGCAGGTAGCGTGTCCGGTCGAGCCAGCCGTCACGGTTGAAGGCGATATACTCGTGCAACACCCCACCCACCGGCCGCAGGATCCGGCTGAGCAAGAACGAGGTCAAACCGCAGAGCAGGCAGAACAGCAGGCGTTCCAGTACGTCATAACCCTGTTCCGGATCGGCGGCGTACAGGGTGGTGGAGACGAAGACGAGCGGAGCGACCAGCAGTGTCCATCCGGTCAGATGGGTGCGCAAGGAATGTAGGGCCGATTCGGCCCAGTCGAAATGCGATTCGGCCAGACCTTGGGGACGGCAGATGTGCCGGATGACTTCCACGGGCAGGATGGCCCAACCCACGACCCACAATCCGATGGCGACGGCGCGGACGAAGTCATGGGTTCCGGGGATGTCGATCAACCGCCACGCCAGGTACCAGCTGATGGCGGTGCCCAGCAGGCTCAGCACCAGGGTATAGGCGGTGGCTTTCAGCGTCAGTCGAAACTGGGTGCAATTCCGTCGCTGGGCCAATTCGCCCAATTCCGCGATGCGTTTTCGGGCCCGCCACCGGAGGACGATCAGTACGGCCAGCAGCACGAGCGCGGCGACGGTCAGATTGGGATGCCGACGTGCGTCGTGCCCCAAGGCCGCGGCCACCTCCGTCCAGCGGGCAGGACTGACAATCCACCAATCCGTTTCGCTCAACCGCCAATCCGAGGTCAGCGGTTGCGTGCTGCGAATCCACAGAACCCGCTCATTGATATAGGCCACGTATTCTTCCGTCATTTGGACCAGCTGCTGTTCGGCCGTGTCCAAGCTGGTCAGGGCGTCGAAATAGCCATCCTGATTGCGGATCAGGGTGTCCAGATACTGGCGTTGGCGATCTAGCAGCTCCTCGGCCGCCTCGCGCAGCCGCTGGCGTTCCGTTTCGTCCAATCCGGACGGGGCTCGGCGGACTATGTCGGCCACCAAGACGTCCTGTTGAGCCAGTTCGTTCCGCTCCTGATCCAGACGAAATAGCTCGAAATGCACCTCTTCGATCGTTTCCTGACGCTGGCGCAGATTCTGGTAGCGTTCCCGGACGGTGGGCAGTTCGGAACGTTGCTTGCGCAGCTGAGCCCCCACGGTGCGGGTCAGGCCGATCCGGTCGACCAGGTCCCGAGCCTGCGTGAACAGCCGTTGCACCTCTTCCAGCGATGCCTGGACTTCCTGCAACTCTTGATTGGTCAGGCTCACCAAACGGGTGATCCGCTGGGCTTCGGCGGCCAATTCCACGTTCTGTTCGGCAACACTCCGCAGCAAGGGCAGCGTGCGAAACACCTCCTCGTCGGCTTCACGAACCGCCTGGTCCGCCGCCAACAAACGCAGCTGCCGCGCCCGCTCGTCCAACTGGCGAAAACGCTGCTCGGCCAAGGCCACTTCCTGAATCCTCATGTCCCGCTTGAAACGCAGCAGGTCCACGCGGTCCTCCGCGTCGTACATGGCCAGCTCGTTTTGCAAGGCCGGGATTTCCTGTTCGATCAGCATCCGCCGGGCTCGCAACTCGGTCCGGCGGGCCAGACTCAATTCGGCCGGTTCGTCCCGCAAGGGCGGACTCTCCAGCTGCCGGTCGATCTCCTGCAGCCGTTGCGGCGTGGAAAACAGCAGGTTGCGGACCTCGCGGCGACGGTCCGCCCGGGCCGCAAAACGCGCGTCCGCCGCCGCCTGATTCTGCTTCACCTCCGCCAGCT
>SLMF01000678.1 GCA_007133715.1 Planctomycetaceae bacterium | reverse complement strand
CGGCTAACTCGCGTCCGCCAAGACCGTTGGTTTCGCTCGCCGAACCATGAACCAACACGGCAGCTCGATCCCGCCAATCCGCCGCTGATCCGCCACCTGAAAACCGGACCGCTGATAAAACGCCACATTCGTTTCGCTGGAAGTCTCCAAACAACAGCCGGCTCCGGCTCGATCCAAACGGGTGAACATGCTGCCCAGCAAGCCGCTGCCATACCCCTTTCTCTGCTGGTCCGGGGCGACGCCCAGCATTTGCAGGTACCAGAGCCGGGCGTCGGCGTGGGCCCGCGACATCACCATTACCTGGCGATGATATCGCCAGGACAAGCCAAAGAAACGCGGGCCTTCCGACAGCAGCAGCCAAAAGAAGCCGGACCGGGCCAGCCGCAGCAGGCTGGGATGGCAGCGGTGCGGCGGCATCCACACCGCCACCGCTTCCAGGTTCGCCGACGTCGCTTGCACCTCGCCATAACGCAGGGCATCGCGGAGAAGGCAGCGGATCAGCCGGGTCGCACGCCCAACCCGCTGACGCGGATCCGGCCAGAGTACCTGGTGGACGGGCTCGCTTTCAAAGGCGCGAGCCAGGGTCGCCGCCGCTACCTCCAGCTGATCCGATGCAAGCAAAATAGACATCAAGCGTCACCCGATGAGGCTGCCCTCGCCACGGCCGAATCAGGCCGAAGCGACGTCGGTTTCAGGGGTGAAGTCGCCGATCACTTTCCCCCGAACCACCGTGAACGACAAGTTCTGTTCGTCCAAACTGGCGTCGGGCAACAGCACTTCGTCCAGGTACTGGAGCACGTCCGGAACCATTTCATCCGTGATCCCCCCGCCGTCGAACACGAATACGGTCCCGGCCACACGGCCATCGCGAGCATAATGCAGATCCACGGCGACCGCATCTTCGCCCTGCGGTGTCTGCAGAACAAACCGCTCCGACGAGACGGTCCGCAGCAATCGAATCAAGTTAAAATTCACAAGCCGATCCTCCCCAGGAAGAGAACAAAAGAGCCAAGGGCCAAGGTCAGGGACAGCGTGGCGAGTGCAAAGGGGATCAAGCAGCCGGAACTGGCTTTCCCGCCGCTCTTGTAGTACCGCATACCCGTGCCCGGAATGCTGACGGACCGGTAGCGGCGACCGCGTGAACTGATACCCGAGCGAAATCCGCGGCCGCCCACGGAAAAGCCCACACCGGACTTGCTCAGATTCACGCGAAACGGTCCCACCGATTTCGACCTGCGATAGTACCAGCCCATAGCGTGTCCCTTCCCTCTGCTGAACTGAATTCTCCGAACCGCTCGGCCGGGCACGACCGTCGGGCGAATCGCTTCCGCCATCCCCCCGGCCGCATCGACCCCGCAATCGCTATTGCTCTTCCGCCACTACGGTCTCCGCCACCAGCCGAGCGATGTTTTCTCGTTCGATCGCCTCCATGCGGCGCCGTTTCTCCAGAAAATGCTCGTACTTCCGCACCTCCTCCTCCGACCAGGCATGGGCCTCCATGTAGTCCCCGCAATAGGGCACCAGCAGATCAATCCAACAGGCGATCTTTTCTCGCTCCTCGCGAGTCAGCCGGACATCGTGATGCCCTTCCTCGAGCATCGCCATCAAGCGGCTGGTTGCCGCACCGGCATGATAAGGCGGCAGCAAGGTGGGCACCGATTGAGCGCTGATCCAATCCACCAAATCATGGGGTCGGAAGATGCGAACCGATAACTGCTCGTATCCGTCCCCGCCCCGCCAAGGCAGTGCCATCATCTGCTCCAACGGCATCACGTCCTCCTCTTCGTGCAGGTCGTAACGCGTCAGATTCAAATACGCCTCGCTCCACATCCGTTTGGCATGCGGATCGTGTACCGGGGCGCCCAGCAGACTGAAGGCCCGCAAGGCGTCGTGCTCCTCGCCGGCCGCTTCCGCCGTATCCCGGAGGACCATCGAACGGTCGTCATGGCAGCTGACGCAGTGCCGATCGAGAATCGGCTGGATCTCTTGGGAGAAGCTGAATCCGCGGGCGGGGCCGTAAAAGGGCTCCAACGACTGGGCGCCGGCTCGCATGGCCAAGGTAAAGCGGGCGTCGATTGGCGGCGAGGTGTTCTTGTCGTCATGACAGCCCACGCAGGAAAAATTCTCGCCCGGCTGGAGCGTGGACCAACTGCGCATCGTCTGGACCGCGTAGCCGTGGCGGTCCAACGTCTGAAAATAGACGGGCGTGCGGGCCGGGACCTCGAAAAAAGCCGAGCCGTCGGGATGCACGTCCGCCTCCCCCAATACCACCTTGACATCCCAACTGCCGTTGCCCACGGCGATCGGCGTGCTGGGATGACCCTGGCCCCCCGCACCACGCCCAAATAACTGCCCGATCCCCGCCGCTCGGTACTCCAAGGCAATCACCCGGATCCGCTCGATCGTGCCACGCGAGACACCCTCCAACGCCCGACCCGAATACACGTCCTGCATGTAAAACGTGCCCGTGTCCCGCCGGTAGTCCACCACGCTGGGACGCTGGTGAGGACGCGGGCGGGCAACCAGCGGGATCGGCTGGTTGCACGAAATGCTGGGGTCACTCGCCAGTAACTCGCGATCCCCATCCACATTCATCCAGTAAATCCCGAACTTCGGGTCGTAAAACTGCGCCGGGCGGCCACGCCGTGGCCAACCCTCCGGATGATACGTGATCAAAAACTCCGTCTCGTTCAACGGGTAGGGATACTGAAACAAATCGCCGCTCTGACCGTAGGCGTCAATCCGCTCGGCCGGCGTCTCGCGTACCGGCGCAATCAATTGCACCCCCGCGTTCTCCTGGCGACCCAACGCCGGGTCGATAATGCACAGCTTGCCCGCTTGAAATGAATGATGCCCCGTGGCCAAGGCCAAGACCTGCTGCGTTCCGGGGATCCCTCGAGCATGCAGGATCGTCGTGGGGAACCAGGAATTGTTGCCGTAAAACTCGGTCTGACCCGTCCCGTCCGGAAACATCTGGAACAGCGGCTGCGGAAACAATTGACCCCGGTCATTATAGTCCCAACGGGTGTACAGCACACGGCCGTCTTCCGTAACCGTGGGAAAGTTGGTATGCACCTGATCAAAACTGATCCGCCGCAGGTAATCCCCGTTCCGATCACATAGGTACAGATTACTGACCTCCGTAAACCAGCAGTCGACCGTTTGCACACAACGGGTCGAATTGAACACGATGTCCCCGTTCGGCAGATACACGCCTTCGTAATCTGCAAAACCCAGCCCCGAGGTCAACTGGCGGATCTCGCCCGTCGCCAGCTCCATTTCGAACAAATCGAAATCGTGCTCCCGATCCGACTGTTTCCACGAGAACAGGATATGGGTGCCGTCGTAGCACACATCGGGGTTGCGGATCACGCCATCCGGATCTTCCAGCAGGGTGCGGACGGTGGCAAAGGGGCCGTCCAGCTGGATAACAGCCAGCTCGCTACCGGGGTAGAAATGCCGTTCGTGCTGGGCATCCGACTGCCCCTCGGTGTAAGCGTAATGGGAGCCACCCAAGTTATAGTGTTTGGCGAACACCACGCGGCGGATCATGTCCTGATGGCGAGCCAGCCGTTCGGCCCGCCGCACGACGGCCGCGTCGAGATAGAGTTCGG
>SLMF01000397.1 GCA_007133715.1 Planctomycetaceae bacterium | reverse complement strand
AATCCGTCATACCGAATCAGGGTTTGGTTTTCGTCGAAGTGGCAGACCACCGTATCGCGCACCCAGCGGATTCCCCCATCTTTGCGAATAATCCGATGTTCGATCGGCGGAACCTGCTCGTTCGCCAGCACCCGATTCACATGCGAACGGACCCGCTCCCGATCCTCCGGATGCACCATTTCGAACCACAGAAAGGGGCGACGTCGATAGTCCTCGGGAGTGTAGCCGGTCGTGGGAGTGCAGCCGGCACTGTGCTGGGTTGCGACCGAAAAGCCGTTTTGGACTTCGACAGAATACCGGTACGCGGTGACCGCTGTCAGCAGCTCGGCATAACGTCGCTCGCTGGCCAGCAATTGGTTCTCCGCAGCCTTTAACGCAGAGATATCCACGTGGATTCCCAGGTAGCCGGTGACCGGTTCCTGGTCGATCCGGAGGGGAGATGCGAAGCCCAACACCCACGTCGTCTTCCCGTCCACGTTTTCCAGCCGGAACTCACCACGCCACTCTCCCTCGGATTGGGTGGCTTCGTTCCAGCTGTGAGCAACGCGTTCTCGGTCTTCCGGGTGCACGGCTTGAAACCAATTCTGACTGCTCGCTTCCTCCGGTCGGAGCCCGGTCATCGCCCACCAGTTGGGATTGCCATACATGCAACTCCCGTCTTTTCGGATAATGCAGACTATTAAGGAAGCCAGGTTTGTTAAAGCCTGGAACAGTGGCTGAGTATCTTCGAGATTGGCCCTGGTAGGGGGACCGTACATCGTGGCCGACTCCTTACGGAGAGGGGTGCGGGGGTTTTCGGAAGCAAACCGTTGCGGGGAATGGACAGGTATTATAGAAGGATGCCCAGCTGGTTGAACAGTTTGCGATCGTCCAGTAGAATACGGGTTACCGTCCTGCAATTGTTGCAGGGCCGCGCAAGCCGGTTCTGGCAGTGCCCCGCTGGGCGATTGCCCGCTTTCGCCGCTTGTCTGCGTTTCGTTGAGCCATTTTCCAAGTGCGAGAGCGAGATCATGAACAACGCTGTGTTGGCATTGATTGGCATGCCCGGTATCCAGGAACTGATGATCATTCTGTTCATCTGCCTGCTTCTGTTCGGCAGCAGTCGGCTTCCCAGTCTGATGCGAAGCCTAGGTTCCAGCGCCCGCGAATTCAAGAAGGGTGTCCAGGGAGCTGACGAGGAGCTGGAGGACGCCACGCGGGCGATCGAGAAGGACGACAAGGAGGACTAGCGGCGGCCGGTGCCACGCGAATGTGGCAACCGTGTTCCGCTCGGATCCATGGCAGCGTCCTTGTCATCGCGGGTCACCCCCCCCTGTCTTGGCTGCTGCTGTTCCCCTCTTCCGTTGCTACCTACTGTCAGGAGGATTGCAACATGTTCGGTCTTGGAATGCAGGAAGTGATGGTCATTGGGGTCATTGCCATCCTGCTGTTTGGCAAGCGGCTTCCGGAAGTCGCGCGTTCGTGGGGCAAGAGTTATGCGGATTTGCGCCGCAGTTTGTCTGACATCCAGTCGCAGATGAATTTATCCGACCTTTACTCGTCCCGGCCGTCCAGCTCGTACCGCAGCAGCAGTTCCACGAGCCGGGTGTCGTCGAAGGATGCTGAGGAGGACTATGCCGAGGTGTCGGCTCCTCGTTTTCAGCCGCCTCCCGGCGAGCCGGATGCGAGTGACGTGTCAGCCGACTCGACCGCATCCAGCGTTTCGGGGTCGGTCCAACCGTCCGATGGAGGGTCCGCGGTCAGCCAGACTCCCTCGGTTTAACCTGGAATAACCGCGGCTCGCTTCCCCAGGTGGGGCACGTTCGTGTGCTGTCGCGATTTTTTTCCGCCAATCTCCCGCTTGTACGGCATCGGACGTTCGGGCAACAATGTAACCAACGCCTGCGACAGCACCACAATCGCTGCCCGGAAAGCCGGGCCTTCGACACGCTCCCATCCCTTCGGTCCCCCGCGGACCGTGTCAAGAGGAACCCGACCATGTCTCGATCATCCGGAACCCACGAGGCCAGTTTCGCTCGGGCGACCGCCATGGTGCGCTGCGGTTGGTTGGCCACGTCAGTCGTAGCGCTGCTGATGTGGTGCCCCGAGCGGGTCCGCTCGGAAGATGCCATTTATGTCGGCGACACGGTGGTGACGGTGGACGAGGGAGTGAACTTGGGGCTGAGAGATCAGATCGCCGTGATCTTGGATGCGGGCAGCGAGTTGCGGGTGACTGAAATCCGCGGGAATTGGCTGGGCGGCTATACGGTAATCGACGGCGAGCGGTACACCGGCTGGGTGCGGCGGCGCGAGGTACGTTTGCGAGAAGTGGACGTCCGCCCGTTGGCTCCGATCCCTCCCCCTGATGAAACCGATGACTCTCAGGCGGTCGAAGCCTTGCAGGAACTGGGCGTGGAACTGCTCCGCAATGCCGAGGGCCACGTGCTGTCCGCCTACGCCACCGATTCCGATTTAGAAAACGAGGGCGTGGTCCTTTTCGAAGGCTTACCCCGCCTGATGGTCCTGGACCTCAGCCAGCGCCCGCTCTCGGATCAGGCTTTCGAGAACGTGACGCTGCCGGCCACGCTGCAGGAGCTTTATCTGAACGACACCCAGGTAAGCGATACCAGTTTGGAGCGTTTCGCCGAGTTGCCTCATCTGGGAATTCTGACGCTGGAGAACACGCAGGTCACCGGAACTGGTTTGGAATGGCTCGCCGAGCTTCCCGATTTGACCTGCCTCAATCTGGGCGGTTGTGATGTTGACGACGATGCTTTGGAGCGGTTGGGCGAAATGCCGCAGCTGGAAGTGCTGGTCCTGGCGCGGACGGCGGTGACTTCGGAAGGACTGTACCATTTGGCCGGCATCACTCAGCTGCGGGTATTGAATCTGATAGGTTGCGCGATCGATGACCAGGGACTTCTGGAGCTACGGCGTTTGGAAAACCTGCGGATGCTGTACGTCGAGGATACGGAGGTTGGGCCCGAGGGCATGGAGGCACTGTACCGAAACGCCCCCAGTCTGGCAATTTTTGATTGAAGCCTGTTCCGGCGTGCGCCGGGAAGACTCCCGAAAGGAAGGGTCGGTATGAATCACGGTTCCCCCCTGGAATTGGCCAGTGAAGCGACTCCAGCAGATACGGCGGGTGCCTCGCGTTCTTCGGAACCTTCTCACGAGACGGCAACGGGTTCCGAGAGCTATGCACATTTGGGCATGTGGGATGCTGTCAGCATCATTGTCGGGATTGTGGTGGGGATGGCGATTTTCAAGACACCTCAGATGGTGTTTTCGAACGTTTCCGGTCCGCTGCAGGGGCTGGCCTGCTGGGCTCTCGGCGGGCTGTTGGCGCTGATCGGTTCGCTGTGTTACGCCGAGTTGGCGACGGCATATCCACGCATGGGAGGGGATTACGTCTACCTGTCCCGAGCCTTCGGACGCTCGGTCGGCTTTCTCTTCGGCTGGGCACGCCTGGTGGTGATCCTGACCGGCAGTATCGGCGCGATGGCCTATGCCTTTGCCGATTACGCGTTGGCGTTCTGGTCGCTGGAGGCTTCGCTGGCCGTGTGGTTCGCGGTCGGTTCGGTGGTGGTTCTGACGTGTTTGAATCTGATCGGTGTGATTTGCGGCAAGACGGTCCAGAACGTT
>SLMF01000369.1 GCA_007133715.1 Planctomycetaceae bacterium | reverse complement strand
TCCATGCCCATGCCATCCATGCCCATGCCATCCATGCCCATGTCGTCCATGCCCATACCGGTGCCTCGGCGAGCTCCCAACATCATCACCTCGCCCGCTCGCCCCACGGCACTGGGGCCGATCATCACCGAATTGATGGTCTTGACAATCGCTTCGTGCGGCGAGTCGATATCGCCATTGGTCCGGCGGATGATGTGCATCAAGGCATGCAATATCCACAGGTCCTCCTGGGCATACAGGACTTGCAAGGTCGTCGGGGCGCTGTCCGGTTGCCGTTCCCAATCGAAATGGGTCGCATACAGGCGCGCCTGATCCGAGGCATCCCAGACGACCAGCGGTGGCCGTTCCGCCACCCCGCCCGTTCGGCCCTGCCCCGTTCGGCCTTGACCCGGCATCCTGGCGATGCCGCTGCGATCACGGCCGGGCGACCAGACCGAACCGACGGCTTCCGCCAGACTGGGCAACAGCCATTGCACGTAGTTGGCATAACGCTGGCGGAAGTCCACCTTCAGTTCCTGGTGCGGGGGCGTGGGAAAGTCCACGCGAGTTTCGATCGGCTTGAGCGGCTCCACCGCCCGGATGAAGTCCTCCCGCAGTTCTCGCGGCCAACGCAAAATCGTCTCCTGGTGCGAATACTGCTTACGCCAAGCCTCGGTTACCAGCCGATGAGCTCGTTGAGTCAGCTGATCCATCGCGGCGTTCGAGTGTTCGTTCGGCGGCGATTGCTTGGTCTTCAGCGTACCGGCCGTCTGGAAAGAAGTCTTGATGTCACCGAGATTCTTCTCGAATTCCGATTTCAGACTGCTGCGAGCAGTGAACCAGCTGCCCGTGCTGATCAGCAGGACCGCCACGCAGCCGATCCAGAACACGTATTTCATCACGGGTTTCAGTAGCGTTTTGATCTTATTCATCGCCATTAAGCTCCTGGGGGTGTGTCGGGCGTCTCGCCGGTCCCCGCCGCATCGCCAAAGTCGTCGAAGTCATCCATTTCGTCTTGTACGGGCTGCATCAGAGCCTGCTCCCGCGCTCGCAGACGTTCGGTGAGCAATTGTTCTTGCCAACAGAACTGCACCACAAACGTATACCGTGGAGCAAGAAAGAAGGGGGGGTTGTCGGGATCAATCCCGTCTTCCATCGTATCGGCTCGCGGCGTTTCGGCCGCCGGTTTGGCAGTTCCCGTGCGCCCGCCCAAACCGCCGCGTGCCCCGCCCAAGCCGCCCGTGCGCCCGGGCATTGCCCGCGGATCCCCCGCTCCCGGACCCGTTTGCCGGGTGGGCGGTTCATAGTACGGGTTGGGAACACGGTGGTTGTGCTCGATCCGCGTCTCCAAAGCCAAGATCGCATAACCGATCCCCAGCTCTTCCATCGTGAAACTCTCCACCTGACCATCGAGTCCGACCGGCAGTTCAATGGTCATCTCGCGGAGGTTCTTGAGAAACGTGTCGCGGACATGGGTACCGCCCCAGTTCAGGGGATCCTCATTGTAGAAATGATGGCCACGCAACTCGATGACCCAGCCCGGCCCCTCCGGGCCCGTCACCTCGGGCAACCCGAGTTCGTCAATTTCGATATCCAACTCGGCCTCGAACATCTGCTCCTCGGGCTCGGCCGGCACGACTTCCGCATCGATGTCGTCAGCAGAATCCTGGTTCACCTCGAAATCGTTGGCAGGTTCCGCATCCGTTTCGCCGTTGGCTACCGGATCGGCCTCGCCCTCCGGCCCACCCACCGGCGTTCCCGAACCGGGCTCCCGATCCGAGGCGGGAGCAACACCTTCCCAACGCGCCAACTCCTCCAAGTACCGTCGCCGCACCGGCTCCGTGAACCACGACGCCAAATCGCTGAAGTACTGCGATTCAATGTACTCGATGTTCAGTTCTTTTCGCTGACTGATCGGCAACTCGCTCGGATCGGGCACCTGTCCGGGCTCGAGCCCCTCGGTTCGCGGCAAGGCGCGATTGATGGCCTGGAGCAACTCTAACCAGAGCAGGCGGCGATCCGAGTCGCCCGATAACTCGTTGCCCAAAGCGACCAACTCCTCCAACTGCTGCACCCGCGTCCGATCCTCCTGATCAAACTGGCTGCTCATGCTCTGGACACTGCTGACCTCCGACATGGCTTGCTCCCAGGTCAGCTCGCCATGCTGCATCCCGGGATGCACCTTGTACCACTCGTTGTATTCGAAGAAGAAATTGACGGCGAAAGCCAGCATCAGGGAAGCCGCGGTGGCGACCACCCAGGGCTTCTTGGCACGGATCAACCGCTGGGTCGCGATTTCCCTGGGCAGCAGATTCGTGGTCAGCGTGGCTTGACCCAACCCCTGCAGGCAGAGCCCGTAACACAACCCGAAGGCAGGCATGTTCTCTTTGAACTGCGGCGAACTCAGCACGCTCGAACCCGTCATGCGGGCGGACCACTTCGTCTGGTCCAACTCGACCAGCGAGTAACCGAGGTTCTTGGCCAAATACTGCTGCAAACCGGGCAACTTCACGGCGTTGCCCATCATCAAAATGCCACCGATCTGCGCCCGCCGGTCAATGTTCTGAAAGAACCCGATCGAACGCTGCACCTCGGTCAGCAGGTCGTTGAACACGGGCCGCATGGCCTGGACCACCGCTTTCGCATCCTCTGCCTCGCGGACATTCCGCTTCAAGTGCTCGGCCTTGGCAAACGTCAGCTTCAATTCTTTGGTCAGCTGCTTGGTGAAATGATTTCCCCCCAAAGGGACGTTGCGCTGCCAAACTCGGAAGCCGTTGGTGATCACCAAATCGGTGGTGTCAGTCCCCAAATTCAACACGACGTAGGAATCGGGCGGAGAATCGGCATCGTAAACCTCCTGCTTCAGTTCCTCCGTCAGCAGGTTGAAGGTGATGAAGTTATACGTACACAGCGGGGCCAACTGCAAATGATGGACCTCGACGTCCGCTTCCAGAAACGGTTGCAGGACTTCATACACCTGGTCCCGCTTCATGGCAAACAGCCCGATCTCGGCTTCCATCAGGAAGCCCTCTTCTTCGATCGCTCCCCCCATCAACTGGTAATCCCAGATCACATCATTCAACGGGAAAGGGATCTGCTGGCGGGCTTCGAAACGCACAATTTCCGGGAGCCTCTTCAAGTCGACCGGGGGCGGTTGGAAGAATCGGGCGAGCCCGTTCTGGCCGGGCACGGCCACCGCGACCTCGTCCCCCCGCACATTGTTCCGCGAAAGGAACTGGGTCAGCGCCTCGCGAATCAATTCTTTCGGCTTCGCATCCGGCTGACTGAGAATCTTGGGATGTTCGATATAGTCAAAAGCAGTGGCAACCAGTTTTTGCTCGGTCGCATCGTACTCACAGCGCAGTGCTTTCAGCGCGCATTGGCCGATGTCGATGCCCCAAACGCCTTTTGTCGATGGCATGAGTCAACCTCGAACAGGTCTCTCGAAAGTAGTAAGTAACCGCCCCCACAAGCGGCGTTTTTGCGGGTCCGTTTGGAAGACGAGTTCACCAGCCCCCCGTGGGATAACGGGCTCCCGCTGCCCTGCCTTCCCTTAAGTGTACCGGTACCCGATGAGCGATGTCAATAAAACCCCTCCAAAACTCCAAATCGCTCCTGAATCGCCCGGTCGTACGAATTGGCACACTC
>SLMF01000163.1 GCA_007133715.1 Planctomycetaceae bacterium | reverse complement strand
TTGCGGGTACCCTTCCGTTTCGGGGAAACGATGGCTCAGCGTTACCAGCGGGACCCCACGAGCAACGGCGACACACGATTTCAACCGCTGGGAGCCCGGGACAATCCGGGGGAGCCGCGGCCGGTGATTGTCGAGCGATTTCTGGATCAACCGCGAGCTGCCGTGGAGGCTTTACGTCGGGGCCAAATCGACATGATCGATCGCCTGCTGCCCGCCGACGCTCAGCGTTTGCGTCAGGAGCCGGAGTTGGCGGTGGGGGCTTACGCGTTTCCCACCCTGTTCGTAGTCGTACCGAACCAGGAGCATCCCTACTTGGCCAATCGCACGTTTCGGCGGGCGCTGGTTTATGCGATCAACCGCGAGGTGATTTTGCAGCGGGGATTGCTGAACGGTCAACGGGTCGCGGGCTCGCGTGTCATCAGTGCGCCGTTGCCTGCGGGTGTCGACGCCAACGATCTTTCGGCCTATGCCTATGACGAGCAGATAGACCCTTATCCTTATGATCCGGTGATGTCGGCGATCCTGATGGCACTGGCGGGTCAACAATTGGCGGCACTCGCGGATCAGCGAGAGGAACCGGCGCCGGAACTGGGCGAGCTGGTGCTCTGTCATCCGCATGGCGAGTTAGGGAGATTCATTGCGAATCAGATTCAGCAGCAGCTGGCGGTGGTCGACGTTCCGGTGCAGTTACGCGAGCTGGGTCCTGGGCACAGCGTTTCCGCGGACGCTGCCTGGCATTTACAGTTGCGGGAAATTCGCATGCAGGAACCGGTGGTGGATTTGCCGCGGCTGCTGGGACAAAACGGTGTATTTCCGGCGAGCGATCCGTATGTCGGTCTCGCTTTGCGCCAACTGGCCGAAGCGGAGAACTGGCGTACGGCTCGGCAGTCGTTGCACGAACTCCATCGCCAACTGCACAACGATGTGACCGTGATTCCGTTGTGGCAATTGACGGAGCATTTTGCCTTTCACCGCGGAGTTCGCGGGGTTTCCGAGCGGCCGATCACGTTTTATCAGAACTTGGAAAACTGGCGTATCATCCCCCCCGAATATCAGGATTAGAGGCGAGGGGCGGGAGTCGAGTGGCCCGCCTGCCGACCACGGCCATGTTATTTCACGTGCTTAGAGTTTTCGAATTATCACGGGGAGCGGTAGCGGAGCGGCGGGGGTCCGGCCCGTGGCACGGTCTTGCCCGGGTGCTGGCTCGGGGTGTGGGCTGGTGCCTGGCCGGTTGTTTGCTCCTGGATGCCAGCCAGCTGGCCGCCCAACCGACTTGGGAGTACTCACCTTACCGGATCGTGGTCTGGTTTGCGGCGGAAGAGGGTCCCGAATTATCCGCCTCCCTGCGATCGCAGATTCGCGAGACCGTGCAGGATCGGGCTTTGGTTGACGCGGGAGCGGCTTGGGATTTGCGGGTGCGGGAATGCCCGCCGGCGTTGCGGCAGGAGGTGTTGAGGCGGATGGACCAGCTGACGGTCGAGGACATCGACCGGACGGAATCAGCTCGGCTGCGAGTCGACGATAAACTGATTGTGCTGGGGGTGCATGCGGAGGCGGCGGGCTATCGGATTCAAGCTCGCGAGTTGGACAGTCGCACCCGCACTTGGCAGCCGCAGGTCACGCATCGCGTGCTCCAGCCCCACCGCGTGGCGGAGACAGCGTTTCAGGCCGTACTCGACGCGTTTGCCCCGCTGGTACGCATCGAGCAGGTACGCGGGCGGGACGTTCAGGTCCGCGTGCGCGCGGCCGGATTGATCCTGGACTCGCAGAATCCGGCGCACATCCCGGCGAACGCGATCCTGAGGCCGGTGATTCGCCGCAACGACCGAACGGGAGAACCCGTAGATGGCGGGGTGATGTTCATCCCCTGGACTTTTCTGGTAGTCCAGCAGCAGGACGGACATCTACTCGAATGCCTGGCTCATTCCGGGGTGTATTCTTTGTTGGCCGTTCGCGCCAGCGTACGCCTGCAGAAGTATGCTTTGTGGATCCAACCGCCGGGTGAAGAATCGACGGTGCAGATAGTTCGGCGCGGCGACGGAACCCCCTTGCCGGGCTACGCAATCTATCGGCAGAACCCACAGACGGAGGAAACCACGCGGTTGGGCCAGACCGATTGGCGAGGCAAGCTGGTCGTCCCTCGGGAAGATTTGCCTTTACAGGTTCTGTATGTGCGCAATGGCGGGCGTCTCCTGGCACGCTTGCCGATCATCCCCGGTTTGGAAGAGGAACTGACGGCCGAAGTGCGGGATGACAATCGGCGATTGGAGGCCGAGGGGTACGTGCGAGGCATTCAGAATCTGGTGATGGATTTGGTTGCGCGGCGTGAGCTGTACATTTCCCGGTTCCGCCGCCATCTGCGGGCCGAGGAATTCGATCAAGCGCGGGCCTTGTTGGAAGAGTTCGACGCCTTGCCGAACCGTTCAGACTTGGCACGTGAGCTGGTGCAACAGGGCCAGCGATTTTCGTCGAGCGAGTTGAGCGATCGCCGGGAGCAGGCTCAGATCGACCAATTGTTCAAGGAGACCCAGGAGTTGCTCAGTCGGTTTTTGGATCCGGGGACGGGTCGCGAATTGGCGGCCGAGCTGGCGGCGGCGCGTCGTGCCGGTTAAGAACGTCGTATAGTTGGGAGATATCGACGGCCGATGGGGCGATCCGTCCCCTCCGTTGGGGCGGTTTTTTGTCGATAAGGCGGGGTGGCTGCCCCGAATTCGAAGTTGGCTCTCCGAGGATCGCGCGCATGACCTCCCCCACACGTCTGACCGGAATCTACACGCCCAACGTTGTCCCGCTGGATTCGTCGCAGAACATCGACGAGAGGGAACTTCGACGTTACGTGGACTGGCTCATCGAACGGGGGGTTCACGGATTATATCCCAACGGTTCGACGGGCGAATTCACCCGGTTTACCGCAGAAGAACGGCGCCGGATCATCGAGATCATCGCCGACCAGACGGCGGGTCGGGTACCGATTCTGGCGGGTGCCGCCGAAGCGAACACTCGCGAAACGCTGCAGGCTTGCCAGCATTACCACCGTTTGGGCGTACGTGCGGTGGCGATCGTTTCGCCGTTTTACTACAAGCTGAGTCCGGCGGGGGTGTATGCTTATTTCAAGGAGATCGCGGACCACTCGCCGATCGATGTGACGCTGTACAACATTCCCATGTTCGCCTCGCCGATCGACGTGGCCACGGTCCAGCGTTTGGCCGAAGAGTGTCCGCGGGTGGTGGGGATCAAGGATTCTTCGGGGGATCTTCCGCACATGATGCGGATGATAGCGGCCGTCCGTCCTTTGCGTCCGGACTTCAGTTTTTTGACCGGTTGGGATGCGGCCTTGATGCCCATGCTGCTGATCGGCTGTGATGGTGGCACGAACGCGACCAGCGGTGTGGTGCCTGAGATCACGCGGAAGCTGTACGATCTGACATTATCGGGTCGGTTAGCCGAAGCCCGTGATCTGCAGTATCGGTTATTGAAGCTGTTTGACGCGATGCTTTACTCGGCCGAATTTCCGGAGGGATTCCGTGCGGCGCTCCAGTTGCGGGGGATTCGTGCCGGTGTTGGACGGCAGCCAAAATCCGAGCGTCAGCAGCTGGAGTACACGGAACTCAGCCGTCAACTGCAGTGTTTGCTGG
>SLMF01000523.1 GCA_007133715.1 Planctomycetaceae bacterium | reverse complement strand
TGGCGAGCCGATGGCGACGATCACGATTTCGGCCACGGGTCGCGTTTTGAACCGGGACAGTTCGTTGCCACAATTCAACCCGGGGCTGGGTGAATTGACGATCCCACTTCCGGAGGAGCCGATCGCGGTCGGGCATCAATGGTCGACCGAAAGCGAGTTGCCGGTCCGAGCGCGGCCCGAGGACCCGATTCGCCGGGTCAAGATCCGGCAGTTGTACACGTTGGAAAAGGTCCAGACGGGTGTGGCGACGATCGGCGTACGCAGTCATCTGCTCACGCCGGTCAACGATCCGGCGATCGAATCCCAGTTGGTCCAACGACTGCGGCGGGGGTATGTCAAATTCGATGTGGATGCGGGGCGTCTGATGTCCCAGCAGATGGACACGGACGAAATCGTGATCGGTTTCAACGGTCCGCAGAGCAGTATGAAGTATCTCTCGCGATTGACGGAGGAGTTACACCGCGACGAGACGGTTGCCAGCCGTTCCCCGGCCGCCGCCACGGTCCGTTGACGGTCCGGGGCCCGTTTCAGTAACTTGTTTTTCCACCTGGAGGTGCAACGTGGCGCAGATCTATTTGGGCGTGAACCTGGAATACGTGCGGCATGACGATAAGCCGTTCGAATGGGGCGTGGAAAAAGCGGCGGAGTTGGGCTACGACTATGTGGAACCGATGGTCCATTGAGGTCGGGAATTACTCAGCGAAGCCGGCGACTTCCACAGCGTCTCGATGCTGAACGACCCGTTGCGGATCCGCCGCGCCTGCGAACGCTATGGCGTCAAGGTCTCGGCGTTGTCCGCCCATTCGCCGCTCTGCAAGCCGGAGATCAGCCTGGAGTACCTCAAGCAGGCGATCCGCTTTACCAGTGAATGTGGGGCTCCTGTGGTCAACACGGACGAGGGGCCGAAACCGGACTGGACCACCGAGGAGGAGGACCACACGCTGATGCGTTATGTGTTGGCCGAAGCGGCCCGGGTGGCGGAACCTCGTCGGAACATCGCCATCGGGTTGGAACCGCACCAGCAGTACAGCAAGACCTCGGCCGGCTTGGATCGGATTCATGCCTTGGTGGATTCCCCGGCGATCGGGATCAATTTCGACACGGGCAACAGTTATCTGTCCGGCGAGGATCCCCTGGTGTGGCTGGAGCATGTCAAGGACCGTTTGGTCCATTTGCATGCCAAGGATATTTCGATGGCTCAATCGGAAGCGGAGCGAGGCAAGGTGACCGGCACGCCGGTGGGTTGTGCTTGTGGCGAGGGCGTGATCGATTGGGCGGGGGTGATTCGCATTTGCAAGACCTGCCCGCGGGACATTGTATTCAGCGTGGAATGCGGTACGGTAGAGCAAGCGGCCCGCAGCATTGATCATCTCCGGGCGTTGCTGTAGCCTGGGCGTTGCTGTCGCGATTCGTGATCCGTGCCCGCGGTTAGGTTTGTCCGGTTTGGTCTCGAATCGTAGAACGGAATTCATTCCGTTTCCCTGCGGCACGAACGGAATTCATTCCGTTTCCCTGCGGCACGAACGGAATTCATTCCGTTCTACGAGGGGACCGTTCTAACCGCGGGCGGTATATGATGCAAGCTGGGACGTCGTGCATCGGTGCCGATGTCCGCGTTTTTTGACCCGAGTTGGAGTTTCCACCATGACCCCTCGAATCCCTCGCCGTGACGCTTTGAAATCCCTGGCGGTGGCCGCGGCCGCGCCCTACGTGATCACTTCCACTGCTTTGGGAAACGCAGACACCCCGCCTGCCAGCGACCGTGTGACCTTGGGGCACATCGGCGTGGGCGGACAGGGTCGCGGGCTGTTGAACCAGTTCCTGCGTTGCCAAGATGCCGAAAGTGTCGCGGTGGCCGATCCGTATTCGGATCGCCGCGAGGCGGTGGCGAACATGATTCAGGGCACGGCCTACAACGATTTCCGAGAGCTGCTGGCCCGTGACGACATCGATGCGGTCGTGATCGCCACACCCGACCACTGGCACGTGCCGATTGCCAATGCGGCCGCTCGGGCGGGCAAGGACAGCTATGTGGAAAAGCCCTTGGGACTGACGGTCGAAGAGAACCTGGCCTGCCGCAAGATCCTGGAAGAGCATGGTCGCATTTTCCAGTACGGCACCCAGCAGCGCAGCCAGGCCCACTGCCGTTTCTACTGCAGTCTGGTGGCCAGCGGCAAGATCGGCAAGATCACGGCTTTGGAGGTGGTTGCTCCCAACGGGGGTTCGGGGGGAAGCACCCAGGAAGTTCCCGTCCCGGACAATTTGGATTATGACCTGTGGCTGGGCCCGGCCCCGATGAAGCCGTACACGGCGGATCGCTGCCGGACGCCGGGCAGCTACTGGATCTACGATTACTCGATCGGCTATCTGGCCGGCTGGGGCTCGCATCCCTTGGACCTGATGGTCTGGGGCTCTGACTGCGACTTGGCGGGCCCGATGACTTTCGAGGGCACGGGCACGATCCCGACCGAGGGTCTGTACGACACGGTTTACAATTGGGATCTGACCATCCGGATGGCGAACGAGGTGACGTTGAAGTTCACGCCGGGGTCGGATTACACGCGGTTCATTGGCGAAGACGGTTGGGTCGGGGTCGCGCGGAGTGCCGCCCGCAGTTCGGCTTACCCGGAATCGCTGAACAATCTGGAACTGGCTCCCGAGGAGCTGTTGCCCGGCGGCCGCGGCCACTATCAGAACTTTATCGACTGTGTGAAGAGCCGCGAGACGCCGATCAGCGATCTGGCGCAAGCCGTCCGCTCGGACAACATCAGCCAGTTGTGCGACATTGCGATCCGTCTGGGTCGTCCGGTGGTTTGGGACCCGACGGCCGAGCAGGTCATTGACGACGCCGAAGCGACTGCGATGCTGGCTCGTCCGCGTCGCGAGCCTTGGACGCTGTGAAGCGAGCTGATTGCGAGGGGATGAGGGATGTTCCGAGTCGGGATCCGGCATGGTGTTTTTTTGTTTCTGGCGGCTTTGTGGTGGGGCTGTGCCGGCGACCCGTCGTCACCGGAGGCCCCGCGTCCGCCGGACCCGGCCCCTGGGGTTGCGGAAACCGAGCCTGCGTTGAGCGAGGAACCGGCGGCCCCGGCGTTTCGAGAACAGGACGCCGTCGCGGCGGTGCTGGCGGGCGAAACGCCTGCGGACGCCCAGCCCGATTGGCTGGCAGCCGTACGCTTCGTGCAGGGGCGGGCGGGCGAATTCGAATTCGACGGCGGCCAGGTATCCGGGATCGATCTGGCAACCGCCCGGGTCAGTGTGCGGGGCCCCGACCTGACGCACCTGCAGGCCTTTCCTCAGCTCCGCCGCCTGCAGATCGCCAGCAGCGATTTGACGGACGAGGACCTGGCGATCCTCACACGGTTGACCGGCCTGCGGGAACTGGTGCTGCGGTATGCACCGATCGGAGCCGAAGGACTTCGCCAACTCGGCTCGCTTGCCGAGTTGGTTTCGCTGGATTTGCAACGTTCGCCCGGGCTGGATGAGGAAGCGTTGGCGGTCCTGGGCACGTTTTCGCAACTGACCGGCTTGGGCCTGGTCGACGGGGTATTCCCTGGCGAGGCACTCGAGCAGCTGGTCGGACTCGAAAAGCTCCGCCGCTTGGATTTGCGTGGTTGTTCGCAAGTCACGGCCGAGCATCTG
>SLMF01000395.1 GCA_007133715.1 Planctomycetaceae bacterium | reverse complement strand
TCCCAGTCAGCGCATTTCTGCACGTAGCCCTACGTTCCAGAATCTCGTGTGCCGAGCTGATGACCGCTGGACGAACGGCAGGCCGACGCGATTCTGACGTACTGCGAGGGACATTTGAACGAACTGGAAACGGGAGCGTGATTTCCTGGAAACCCCAGAAAACGAATGGAGACCGGACGGGCCGGTGATAACTATATTGGGGGCTCGGGTCCAAGGCGATGAATCTCGCCTAGTTCGACGCTGGACCGAGGTAGGGCAGGCATCCAAGGTGAAACGCCAGTTCTTCGAGAGCCTGCACTGTCCCGCAGCCTTATCTGCCGAATCGGCAGCGAGTTGTTAGAAAGCAATTACGTACAACGCAACCGGCTCCGGGATGCGGTGGGCGGCTTGATGCGAAGAGCGGTCCCGGCGACAATACGAGGGACGGTTGGCGGTGCCGGATTGGAATTTCTGAGGAATACCGTTTATGGGCGGGTTGTCGCGGTTAGTCCGGAAACCGGCCGTTCGCGGTGCTTTGCTGGGGCTGGCCTGCGCCTTGGTCTGCTGGCTGTTGAGCCAGTCGGCCTCGCTCCGCGTGCTGGAGGATTGGTCGCTGGACAATTGCTTCGTTGTGCGGGGCCGCCGTGCGACGCGAGCCAAGGTGGTGGTGGTTGGGATCGAAGAGACGTGTTTCCAGCAGCTGGGCAAGCCGTTGCTGTTCAGCAGCCCGGAACTGGCCGACGTGGTCCGTTATCTGCATCAGGCGGGGGCGGCGGTGATCGGCGTGGATCTGCTGTTTCCCGAGTATGATCAGACGCTGTCGTACCTTCTGCCGGGCCAGCCGGGTGATGCCGAAAGCATGGGCCGCGCGGTGGGCGAGTCGGGGAATGTGGTGTTGCCGGTGCTGCTGCAACCCGAGCGCGAGCCGCTGGTCCCGATGTACGAGTGGCAGCCGCCGATTCCGGGCGGTTGGACCGAGTTGGGATTCGTGAATCTGACGATCGATCCGGACACGTACACGCGACGCCAGCTGTTGCGGATTCGGGACGGGGGGCAGGTCTGGCCGGGTTTCGCTCTGGCGATGTTCGGCAGAGCGGAGGGGTTGCCTGACGATTGGTTCACTGCGAGGGATCTGCCGCTGGAGGGACAGCCGATCCCGGTCGGTCCCGAGGGAGCGTTGCGGATCAATTATGTGGGTCCGCCCGGCACGCTGCCGTCGGTCACGTTTCACGAGGTGCTGTCCGCGGCTCGTGGCACGGGGAAAGTCCAGGCGGATTTTGCGGGCGCCGTCGTGGTGATCGGCGTGTCGGCGACCAGCGATCCCGACCGTCATCCCACGCCGTACCTGAATCAGTCTTTGGCTTGGGTGGTACGATCGGCTTGGCTGGGCCGGACCAGCGAATTGATGGCGGGAGCGGAGATCCACGCCAATGTGGTGGCGACCCTGATCGATCGGGCCTTTATCGTCACTCCCTGGTGGTTCTCGACGCCGCTGGTGCTGGCCGCGACGGGGATCGTTTTGGGCGCGGCCCTGGCGCGGCTGAGTCTTGCTGCCGGTCTGTTGGTGGCGGCCGGGCATCATCTGGTTTGGCGTGGGTTCGTGATGGCGGTCTTTTGGGCCGGTCATTGGCGAGTGGAGTCGATTGCCGTGCTTCTGTTGGGTGCGGTGCTCTATGGAGCGACTTTTGCCTTTCGCTGGCGGTGGATGCGACGGATGCTGGGGCTGGTCAAATCGGAAGCCATTGCCCGAGCGATGGAGGCCGATCCTTCGCAACTGGACCGCATTGGGGGCGAGCGTCAGGTGACGGTGTTGTTTTCCGACATCCGCAATTTCACCCCGTATTCGGAACGCCATTCGGCGGCCCAGGTGGTAGCCTTATTGAACGAGTACTTTACGGCGATCGTACCGCGGATCGAGCGATTGGGTGGTACGATTTCGCAGTACAATGGTGACGGGGTGATGGTATTATTCGGGGCGTTGGAAGCGCAGCCGGATCACGCCCGTCGCGCCTTGGCGGCGGGGATGGCGATGATTCGCCGGGTCCACCAGTTGGAGGACCGCTGGCGGGAGTTGGGTGCGGAGGGGTTTCGCACCGGCGTGGGCGTGCATACGGGTCGGGCGGTGGTGGGCGCGGTCGGCAGCCCCCGGCGATTGGACTACACGGCCCACGGGGATACGGTGAACACGGCTTCGCGGATCGAAGCCGCCAACAAAGCTTTGGGAACGGAACTGCTGATCAGCGACGCGGTCCTCTCGGCATTGCCGAAGGAGGAGCGGCAGCGGTTGGACGATCTGCTGGCACCGCATTCGTTGCGTTTGAAAGGCAAGCAGGACCCGTTGGCGGTGTATTCGGTGACCGTGCCGCGGGATACGCATTGCGACCCGCTGCCGGGCCGGGTTGTGGAGCATCGCCGGCGTTGGTGGTGGTTACGGGGCTAGAAACGACGGGCACAGATTACCTCATTGCCGGGAGACAGAAATGCGGGGCTCGATTTGGCGAATGTTGGGGGTAGGGATGGGGATTGTGTTGTATTTTGGTTGGGCGGGAGCTGCCGGCGGCGCTCCACGCCCGGTGGCTCGGCTGCTGGAAGTCCGCGGTTCGATCACCGCCTCGCGCGAGGACGGTTCGAGCCGGGAACTGGCGGTGTTCGGTACGGTTTACGAGGGCGAGCAGCTTGGTTTGGAAGCGGATTCGTCGCTGGTATTGGCTTTCCGAGCCAGTGGCCGGCTGGAACGGATTGAAGGCCCTGCCGAGGTCACGGTGGGCGAGGGCGGTTGTTCGCCTGAGGAACACGTCCAGCAATTGGCCTTGGCCCGCGAAGGGGGGCGGCCGGTGCAGGCGGCGGTCCAGCAGTTACCGGCGGTGACGCGTGGCGGGGCGACGATTGTGCGAACGCGGCCGGGCCAGCCCGACCCGCCGCCCGGCCTTCCCCCCAGCTTGCTCGGACCCCCCCGGGCCTGGCTGGAACCGGCCCGGCAGACCCTCGTCCTGGCGGTGCGGCCTGTCTTCGACTGGCAAACGCTGCCCGACGCGACGTGCTACGAATTGAGTGTGCGGGACGATTCGGGCGAACTCTGGTCGGCGCGGGTTGCGGAGCCGCCTGTGGAATATGGCGGGCCGCAACCGCTGGGCCCGGGCGAGCGATACCGCTGGCGCGTAGTTGCCACCCAGACCGGGGGCCGCGCGTCGCGGCAACTGGGCGAAGCCCACTTTACCGTCGCTGGCGGCGAACAACGTGCGCTGGCCGAAGAACTGCTGGCCTTGGCCACGGACTCGGAGCCGGGCTACCTGGCGCTGGCGGCACTCTGGTTTCAGCAAGAGCGGATGCTTGTCCAGGCGATTCGGGCGGCCCGGCGGCTGGCCGAGCTTGAGCCGGAAAAGGCGGAATACCACCGCCTGCTGGCGGAACTCTACGACCGTGCCGGGCGGCCGGAACAGGCGGGCGAGGCGCGCGAGCGGCTGCGGGCGTTGGCTCCCGAGCCTCCCGGCGACGACCCGGATACCAAGCGGGGGGATCTCCTCCGCCGCTTGTTCCCACCGGGGCGGACGCCCTCGCCGAAACCCTGACGGCACGCCGCGAGCCGTTCACGACTCGCCCCGACAGAGCCGGTAGAAGTGTTCGAACTGCCGACTGACCTCCATCTCGCCGCCCGGATAGGGAACGGGAATGTACCAATAGGCGTTGTCGAACAGCGAAACGTGGGGCCAGCCCGCCCGTTTTTCTTGGAGGAACCCGCGGTCGATTTGGCGATAGTCGGCGAACAGGGCCACCGTACCGGTCGTGCCCCGCAATTGCCGGAGCAGCTGCCAAAGCCGTTCGGCATGTTCGGGGCAAGGCGTTTCGCCGTGATCCCGGTACAGATGGCAGATGAAGCGTACCGAGCGGAACCGCGCCAGAAACTCATCGATCCGCTGCGGTGGCGGAAGATTGAACAGATCGTAGGTCAGATGCAGATCGTAATTACGGCTCAAGATCGCATCGGCGAACGTTTCGGGCAGCAATTCGCAGAAGTCTCCGATGATGTGGGCCGTCGACAGACCGGCCCGCTGGCAGCGTTCGAGCGAATCGATGACGGCGTCGGCTGGGCGGGCCACGAAGCCGCGACGGAAGAGTCCCCAGTGGTTTTGCGGGTTGGCGTAGCATCCTTCGCAAGCATGCCGGCAGCCGCGGAGCACGGGCACGAACGGGTAGACGCCCAAATCTTCGCGGAACTCGCCCGGATGATCGCGATGGACCCGTTGCATCCGCTGGTGGAACGTGGGGAACCAATCGACGGTCACCGGATCGAGTAGCTGGTAGTCCGTATCGTCGGGCGAGACCGAGTAGCTCCATTCGGCAGCTCCTCCGGGGAACACAAGGTTCGGCGAGTGGTGGGTTGCGCCGCCATCCAGCAAGGTTTGGATCAGCAGCCGGAAGGGTCGTTCGGCGTCGCCTCGAACTACGTAGTCCACGGCAAAACGTTCCACGATCTGGCGGGCGAAGATCGTCGCCGTGGCTCCCCCGACCACGACCACGATTCGCGGATGGTATTGTTTCAGCACGGCGGCGGCGCGCTCGACCAGGGCCAGGGGGAAGTACCAGTTCAGATCGAGCACCGCGATGCGTGCCCGGCGAATCAGCGAGGGCGTCAATTCCCAGAGCATAACGCCCCGTTTTCGGCAGTCCAGCGAATTCATCAGGCTGATCACGCCCATTGGCAGGTGGAAATCCTGGCGGTCGACAGCCGGATGAATATACAACACGTCCAAGGGGTCAGAGTCCGTGGCCGCTTGACGGGTCAATGGGGCCATGTGCCGCTCCACAGTTCTTCGGCAGGGACCGGTTGGGGGCGGAGTTCTAGCCGCTGGGGCACGTCCAACAGCCGCGGCATCACCAGCGGGAAATTGGCCTGGGGGGGCACCAAGCCCGGTATCAGCAGGCGCACCACGCGCCAAGGGAATTCGGGCAAGTCCAGCAAAGCCCGGTACATGGGCAGATCCGGTTCCGCTCGACGAAGCTCCGCCAGGCAGCCGTCCAGCAGCGTTTCGCGGCTGGGTGCTTGGATCTCCGGCAGATCGGCCGCCCCCAGTACCCGTTGCCCGGGTTCCAGCAGATGCGCGAAGATCTTCCGCCGCTGTTCCGGTTGGGGAAAGCTCACCGTGCGAAATCGCATCGCGTAGTATCGATGCACGACACGGCTTTGAGCCGCCTCCGTGGCCGCTCGCAGGCAGGCCACCCGCGGATCGGGATGCGTACCGAAGCCGTAGGTGTGGGAAGGGTACCGTTGCTGCGGGTCGCTGGCAATTGCCGCCACCGTGGCGATCCGAATGTCTGTCGTCAAGTCTTTCAAGCGCAGTTCCAGGCCGGCTCGGTCGAATCCCCGGCAAACGGCTTCCGGCAGCATCTCCAAGCTCACGTCATCGCGCACCAACCGGTTCCGCATCACGATCATCGTCGCATCGCGCTCGACCAACTCGCACAGGGCATGCAACGTCGCCGAGACCAGACATTCGCCTGCCGCCAACCCGCTGCTGGTCGCCACAATCAATCCGTCGGTGCCCGCCGGCTGCAGCCGGACCGCTACGGCCGGCAGCAGAATCGCCCGGCCTTCGGGAATCGACTCTCCCCAAACCCAAGTGATCGGTTGTTGGGGATGGTAATGGGGTTGGCGATCGGCCGGGATCAGCGAGCGATACGAGGGCAGCAAGGTTTCGGGGTTCAGGGCATCGTCGCCCAACTCCTGGTATGCTGCTCGGACAGGGGGTTCCTTGGGGGTCGCACCGGCCGCGAACCGCTCGACGGCTTCGGCCAGCGCCCCGATCCGCGCTCGGCCGCAGGTGAGTCCCTTTCCCCAAGTTCGCAGCAACGGTCCTGCCGCTCCTCGCTCTTCCTGATTCAGCTCGACGCGATAGACGGGCAATTCCACGCGGTCGAGGAAATCGCAACGAAAGAGCGAGGTCGACACGCCGCGGGCGCGAAACCCCTGTTGGACGACTGTTTCCCAGCCTGCGCTTTGCTGCATGGTGCGTCTCGAGTTCCGGCTGCGCCCGGCCGTCGAGTCCCTCGGCGGGCACGGGCGCTCTTCGGTCGGCTCGTGTTAGACCGGCCCTTGGGGAATCGGAGCGCCGCAACCCCAATGAGCCACCACGACTCCGCTGCTGACGCCGCCTTCGGAGATTTGGCAAAGGCTATCCAGCCCGTCCAGTTTGCCGATCTCCTGCCCCATCACGTCCGCTTCGATCCAATCCTCGTTGCCCTCGCTGTAGACTCGCATCTCCAGGCAACGTCGTCCGTCGACCTGGATTTCCTGGAAGCCGATCGGCACCGAGAGGAATCCCTCATACGTC
Organism: Planctomycetaceae bacterium; assembly: GCA_007133715.1. GTDB lineage: Bacteria > Planctomycetota > Planctomycetia > Pirellulales > Pirellulaceae > SLMF01. The sequence goes on along the minus strand of SLMF01000395.1, from coordinate 7,352 downwards.
GTGCCTTCCTCCAACCGTTCGCCCTTGGCCAAAATCCGTTCGACGATCGCGTCCACCACATCCTTGCTCTTGCTGGCGGAGAAGCAGCGGAGCACAAGTTCCGGGTGCCCATAGCCCTCTTCCAAGCCATGCGTGTGACACGAGCCGAACTCCGAGCCGGGATCCCTGCGGGTTGCCAACTCCGCAGGCTGGTAGTGAATCACCACCTCAGGTCTGTCTGCCATCGCTGGGCTCCTTTCGTTTAGCCCACCGTCCACGGACTTCGGGAACGTCCCGAGGATCCTGAGCATGCGACGGTGAAACTGCATGCAATGTGGCACACTTCCCTCCCCGACGTCAATACCCGGCACGAGGCTTGGACAGCCCCGGTTGCTGGAAACCTCGCGCGCCCGTATAACGGAATCAGCATTGCGAATGCGTATTTCTGTGTTTCTCGCTGGCCGGTGACCATTCACCGGGGGCTGCCATGTACCCCGCGTCGCAGACGATGTCTTTCCTGCACTCGATTTGCGCTGGGCCCCAGACCGAAATCTTTGCCGTCGCGGAGCAGATTTTCGTCTATTTCGGTGCGGCGCATCGCCTGCTGCGCATCACGGCCGGGCGCCCGAAGTGGGAGGTCCGCACCGTCCGACTGCACCCGCCGGGCAACCCCACGATCCTGGTCTCGCAAATGGAGCCGACGGCGTTGGCCTCGCTGTTGCAGCAATGCGGAGCAGCGAGCGCGGAACCGGTTCGGATACGGACGATGCAGGCTGTGGCGGAGCGCCCGGTGGTGCGGCGTCTGTACCTGGACATCACGCTCGACTGCAATCTGCGGTGCCGCTACTGTTACGTTGCCGGGGCTCGCCGCCAGCTGCCGACCCAGATGCCCGAGCCGACAGCTTTGCGCGCCGTCGATTGGCTGCTGGAGCAGGGCGACGATCGCTTGCCGCTGCAGCTCCGCTTCTTCGGAGGCGAACCCCTCCTGCGACCGGAATTGCTGCGTCGCGTGATCAGGTATGGCCAGCAGCAGTCGCACCGCCGGGGCTTGCGGCTGGAGTACTTCCTGTCGACCAACGGCACCTTGCTGGATCCTGACCTCGCCCGATTCCTGCATGATCAGGGGGTCCTTGTAAAGGTCAGTCTGGACGGGTCGCAAGCCACGCACGATGCGTATCGGGTCGATGCGGAGGGTCGAGGTTCCTACGCAGCGACGGTTCGCGGGCTCCGCGTGGCCCAGCAAGCCGGCCTCCGCCCGACGGTGTGCGTGACCAGCGGAGGCCTGTCGCCCGGCGAGCGGGAAGCCGCCCTGGACACAATCCGCCGGTTGGGAATCGAGGACGTCCAATGGCAGCGGGTGGTGGCGGAAGATGGCTCGGACGAGAGGGTGGACGAGTCGCGTGACGACTTGCCGCTGGCAGCCCGCGCTTGGGAGTCCTTATTGCTGGGGGACGATCGCTACCTGACCCTGTTCGCGATGCCGATCCGCAAGCTATTGGATCCGGTGCGGGTGTTTCCGGGTTGCGGAGCCGGACTGCAGTCGCTGACGGTGACGCCGGACGGGGAGTTCTGCTTCTGCCAGCGGTTTTTGAGAGCGCCCCATTACCGCTTGGGCAGTCTGGATCAAGGCTGCGACTACGGCAAACTGCGGGCTTTGCTGGGCGGACTGTACCGCTCCCAGTGGCAGCGTTGCCGGGCCTGCCCACTGGTGTTCTTCTGTTCGAAGGGCTGTTATTATGCCAACGATCGACAGACCGGCGACGTGGCGGGGATCGCTCCGGGATACTGCCGTCTGGTGCGGTCCGGTTTTCGCGCCACCGCGTGGCTGGCGTTCAATCTGGCCGAACATTTCCCCGCGAAGTTGCGGGAGATGCTGATAAGGAAAACCTTTCTGGAAGTCGAGCATGGCTAGAACGGCAACTGTCGCTCGCCCCCCGCTCCGCGGCTTGCACGTGTTCGAGTGCGAGGGCGATTTCTTCCTGGTCGAAATCTGGGGCCAACGCATCTTCCAGATCGAGCCGCCGGTGTACCATGTCTACCTTCGGTGGCCGTTGAGCGAGGAGGCCGAATCGGGCTTGGCCCGCCAGTTCGGCGAAGGCCAAGTCCGGCGAGCCGTCCGATTTCTCGAACGCCTGCGCGAACAGCCCGACCCGGCAGCGCCGGCTTTCACCGAAGACGAGATCGTCGCCTGCTACCGCCAAGCTCCGGTCACAACGGTCAATCTGGTAGTGTCCTACGATTGCAATTTCCGCTGTACCTATTGTTATGCTCGGGAGCTGAGGGCTCGGCCCGGGCTGCGGCGGATGAGTCGCCAGGTCGCGCGGCAAGCGGTGGACCTGTTCCTGGGCTTCCCCCGACGGAGCGGGCCCCGCTGCCTGACTTTCAAGTTCAGTGGTGGAGGTGAGCCGCTGACGAATGCGAGCGTGGTCCGCGACGTGCTGGATTACGCTTCCCGCCACCCCGCCGCGGAAGGGATCGAGTTGCGTTTCAAACTGTCCACGAACGGGTTGCTGCTGGACGACGCTTTGCTGAACCAGTTCGCAGCGCGGGGGGGCGAAATCAAGATCAGCATCGACGGGCCTCCCGCAATCCACCAGCGTTCGCGGTGCGGGACGGCGGCGGTGGACGATTTCGAGCGTTTGCTGGAACGCATCGACCGCGCCCTGGCGATCCTCACGCCCCGCCGGGTGGCGGCAGCGATTACCCTGACCCGACCCGAGGAGATTCCCGAGATCTTCCGTTACACCCTGGGTCTGGGATTCCGCCGCATCAAGTCGCAAAAGGCGATCCTGCCTCTGGCCGAGCCCCAGCAGGCCGACCAAGCGTTGGCTCGCCGCCATGTGCGGACGCTGTTCCAGACCTATCTGGACGTCCTGCAACCCTACCTCCGCGGGCAGTATCCGCCGGAGGAACGCCCCCGTTTCGAAGCGATCGACATGTATCTGGAAGGCATCAATCGCCGCGAGCATCGGTTGCATTTGGGCTGCTACGCCGGGATCTTTGATTGCGCGGTCACACCCGATGGCAGTATCTACTCGTGCAACCGGTTTGCGGAGGTTGCGGAGCAGCGGATGGGCCACGTGGCCACGGGGCTGGACCCGGGCTTTCGCGAGTCGTTGTGCCGCGAGACGAACATCCTGCGGCGAGAAATATGCCGAACCTGCTGGCTGATCCACTGGTGCGGCGGCGGCTGCCGCTGGCAGAACTCCGTGGAAACCGGCTCGATGCTCGAACCCAGTCCGATGACTTGTGCGGGGATGCGGGCGTTTTTCGAACAGCTGATCCGGCTGTATGTCCACCTGCGTCGCCGGCATCCCGAGTTCCTGCGGGCGATGGTTTCCGAACGAATTTTTTGAGCCGTTTGAGGGTGGGGAGCGATGGGCCGGTCGCATTGGAGTTTGGGAATCAGTCTGTCACACGACGCCAGTGCGGCGTTGTGTGCGGACGGCCAACCCGTCGTGGCCATCGCCTCGGAACGGCTCTGCCGGCGGAAACACGGATTCCCCCCGGTTAAGCGTTACCACTTCGAACTGCCCTGGGATGCCATCTGCTACTGCCTGGACACCGCCGGCGTGGGACTGGATGACTGCGACCGGATCGTGCTGAACAAAGCCGGCGGCGATTGGGATTGGCGGCGAGAAGATCTCTGCCGCACCATCCCCGTGCGGCAGAAGAGCAAGATCGTGTGCCTGCAGACTCACCACGACGCCCATGCACTGTATGCCTGGCACGCCTCCGGCTGGCCGGAAGCCTCGGTCATCGTGGCGGACCGCTTCGGATCGTATGTTCCGGATCGGGGTTACGAGTCGGAGAGCGGATATGCGGTGAAGGGCGGGCGCTGGCAGAAAGTGTTTGCGAATCATCTGGACCTGCCCGCCACCCGTTACGGCGAGTTCCGTGCCGAGCACAGTCTGACGGCCCTCTACCAGATCGTCACGCTGCATTACGGTTTTTTTCGGGAAATGGACCAGTGCGGCAAGACGATGGGTTTGGCTCCTTACGGGTGCCCGCGTGGCGAGGCGCCGGTTTGGGTTCGGGTGGGCGAGGATTTCTCTGTGGGTTGCCACGGGTTTTACCAAGAGATGATCGAGCGGGGGGTGATTCGCACGGAGGACCTGGCTCCCGTCGGCTTTTCCGCCCACACCCTGGCCCGCGTCCCCCGCCGCGACTATCGCCAAGTCCCGGCGGAATTGGCAACTCAGGCTCAATTCGAGCTGGAGACGGCCATGTGCCAACTGGTCCGGCAGTTGGTCCGGCACACCGGCACGGGTTCGGTCTGCGCCGCGGGCGGACTGTTTCACAATTCGGCGATGAACGGCAAGCTGCTATCGGTGGAGGGGGTCGAGCGGTTGTTCGTGCCGCCGGCCGCGTCGGACGACGGGAACGCCCTGGGCTGCGCCTACTACGGGTGCCGGCTGGACGGCGTACCCTGCCGCCCGTTGTCCCATGCTTTTTTGGGGCGTTCGTATTCGGAAGAGCAGATGCTGCGGAGTCTGGAGCGGGCAAAGCTGCGGTGGCGGCGACTGGACCGCGAAACCCTGTTGGCGGAAACGGCTGCCGCATTGGCCGCCGGATCGGTTCTGGCCTGGTTTCAAGGGGGCAGCGAGTTCGGCTTCCGCGCGCTGGGCCATCGCAGCATCCTGGCCGACCCGCGCGATCCGGGGGTGCGAGACTATATCAACGGCCGGATCAAGCACCGAGAACCGTTCCGGCCGCTGGCCGCCGCCGTGCTGGCGGACCAAGCCGGCGCCTGGTTCTCACCCGCTGCGGAAATTCCCTATATGACGACGGTGACCCAAGCCCTGCGCCCGGGCCAGGCGCCTGCGGTGACGCACGTTGACGGCTCCAGCCGGATTCAGACCGTCGCCGGCGACCGCCTGTTCCGCGGCTTGTTGGAACACTTCTTCCGCCGCACCGGTGTGCCCCTGCTGCTGAACACCAGCTTCAACGCCCCGGGGCGACCGATCGTCGAAACCCCAGACGACGCGGTCCACAGTTTCCTCGCCATGCGGCTGGATCGCCTGGTGATCGGCCCCTTTTTCGTCCATCGGCCGGGTGATTGACATGAATCCCCAGATGCACAAACGGATCAGTGTCGGCTGGAACGGGCGAGTGGAGTCGCTGGCCGTCCTGGCGGAACACCGCCAGGCGATTGCCGAAGTCTATTTCGCGCCGCCCGGCATCCCGTCCGGGCGAAACAACTCGGCCACCCGGGCTCCAGAGTACGCGGAACACTTGGAGACCCTGCTGCAGGAACTCGCCGCCCTCGACATCCGCGGGAACCTGTTGCTGAACGGACTTTGCGCCGGCGAATGGACCGGCAGCCGAGCCTGGGCCCGGCAAGCGGTGGCTACCGTCGCACGCTATCGGGAAGATGGCGTGAACGACGTCAGTTGCGCCAGTGTCACCGACCTGCTGCTGCTCCGCCACGAATTCCCGCAACTCACGCTGCATGCCTCGGTGAACTTGTTCATCGATACGGTCGAAAAATCCGCCCAGCTGCGCCATGTCTGCGACGTGATCACCTTGGACCGCAGCTTGAACTACGATCTGGAGCGGATGGCCGCCATCCGGCAGGCGGCGCCGCAGCGGTTGAAGCTGCTGGTCAACGAAGGCTGCCTGGCCGGTTGCGTGCATCGCGTTCAGCACTTCAACGCCCTGGCCCACAACCGCAACCTCCAGACGGCCTACTGTAAATTCCTGTTCGCGCGGTCGCCCCAATTGATCCTGCAAACCCCCTTCATTCGCCCCGAAGACCTGCCGCACTATTTCTCCCGAGTAGACGGTTTCAAGCTGGCCACCCGCGATGTACGCAGCGCGGAACACCTGGACCTGCTGCTCCGAGCTTATAGCGACTGCCGCTACGCGGGCAATCTGTTCGATCTGGTCAGTTCCGACGGCATTGCGGCGGTGGCGGCCCTGGGCATCCCGCTGTACCTGCCGAATGCCGAGATCCCCGCGGACTTTTTTCAACGGCGAGTGGCCGAGCGAGGGCGTTGGCTCCCGGAGGACCCGATCCGGCCCGAAATGGTGTTTCGGAAACGCCGTTCGAGCCGCGTGGCGAAGCCCGGGCCGCGGGAGGACCTGCCGGACTGCCACGACCCGACTTGAAATGCCGGGCGGTCCCCGATCGCCCGGCGGGTTGCCTGGACGGCCACCCCGCTTGGACGACCTGGGCAGAACCAGTACACTGATTCCGTGAGACCACCAGTCCACTCTTCGGGGAGGATCACGCAACATGACGGACATTCGCGCTCGACTCAGCCAGTTGGCCGCCCAGTTCGACGCCCTGTCGGGGGAATTTCGGGCATGGCACGAGTCCTTATCCGGCCGAGAGGCTCCGCCTGCGAGCGGGGAAGCGGCGGCGTCGACCACCGTCCCGGCCATGGCCGCTTTTCTGGCCCTGACCCCGACCCGGGAGGAGGACGCGTTGCTGGAAGTGGTCCTGCGTTGCGCGATGCACGTCACCGATGCAGGAGGAGCCGGTCTGACCCTGTGGGACGAAGCGGAACATCGTCTGGTCTTCCGCGCCGCGGTGGGCGACGGGGCGGACGGTATTCTGGGGTATCGTGTCCCGCTGGAAGGCTCGATTCACGGATTGGCATTCGCTACGGGCGAGATTCAAGCGGCAACGCCGGTCCATGCCCAAATCGAAACGGCTGCGGGCACGGCCTTTCGCAGCGTGCTGGTCGCGCCGTTGATCGCCGGCGAGCAGCCGTTGGGGACGATCAGTGCCGTGAACAAGCGGCATGCCGAGCAGTTCACGGCTCAGGACATGGACGCCTACAAATGGTTCAGCGATCTGGCCGCGATTCTGGTCCGGCAGCAGCTCCGGCAACGTGTCCTGGTGCGGGCCATTCAGGGCGGTCCGGCTGGCGAGGCGGACGCGATGCGGGAGCTGGGACTGATCGACCAGGACCAGCGGTTGCTGGAACTCGTGCATGAGCTGGTCCAGCGAGCGCGGGGCAGTCACAAGTCCCTGGCGTTGCTGGAGGCCCTGCTGCCCCTGCTGCCGGTTGAATGAAGTCCGGCAACACCGGGGCGCCACCAAGGAACCGAACCAAGCTGACCTCCTGCGATCATGAACATCATCCACCCCACTTTGAATCTGGACTGGCTGCAGCGGAATTGCACGGGCCGCGGGACCGTGGTGGCCGTGGTCGACAGCGGCGTGGATGCGCGCCATCCGGATCTGCAGGGCAAGGTGCGCCGGGCGTGTCTCGTGCAGAAAGACGCCCAGGGCGAGATCCGCTTCCAGGAACTGCCCGGCGAAGAATCCCCCGACAGCTATGGACACGGCACGGCCGTGGCCGGCGTGATCCTGAACCTGGCCCCGCAAGCCGAGATTGTCAGCGTCAAGGTGTTGAACGAAT
>SLMF01000304.1 GCA_007133715.1 Planctomycetaceae bacterium | reverse complement strand
TGGGAGGGGAGCGTCCGGTAGTTCAGGACCTGATCCTGGAACCCCACGCCGTAGACCCGCATGTCCTGTTGAAAGTCGGCCAGGGCCTGTTCCATCTCCTCGCGGCTGGTGTCTTGCAACGACTGGACAATCGAGTTCAATTCGTCGCGGTTCCGCATCTCGTAACCGAGCACATGCCGGAAGATCTGATTCTGGAATTCAAGCGAGTTGACGGTATCGTCGGATTGCCTCGCTCGGGCTTCCGCCGCTTCGGCCTTCTGCCTTTCCCGTTCGGCGGCACTGAAGTACAAATACGTGGTGACTGCGAGAACGACCGTCACCATGACGAACAAAATCAGGGCGACTTGAAGCCCCTGGCTTTCGCGAGATGCCATTGGGTTGGTACTCCTTTGGAGCTGCACAGCGGTGACGAGGCGGACAGACGGCTTTGTCGGGTTTTTCGGAACACGCAGAACGGTGGACGCACCGAGCTTTGCCATCATGCCCGTTATTCGCTCGGCATCGTGCGGGTTATTCCCGTCGAGACGGCTTTTCCGGTGCTCCGAGCCCAACCAGGACCGGCGGGCTCGCGATGCAAGCTCTGTCTGAGTTTAAGTGGCACGGCGGACCGTGTCAAATCCAGGGGCAGGCGAGCGTCAGACAGCAGGCTCGGTTCCTGCCGAGCTGTTCGGGTTTTAACGGCTGGAGGGCGGTTGGCCCATCGCCGTTTGCAGGCGACAATAATTTGGCAGGCTGGCCTTACCAAACACCCAAAAGGAAACTATGTCACCCCCCAAAAATGCGACCCGTGCGGTCCGAATCGGGAGTCGGAGCATCGGCGGTGGGCACCCGGTCGCCGTGCAGAGCATGACGGCCACCAAGACGCAGGATATTGATGCCACGGTGGCCCAAATCCAGGCGTTGGCGGAGGCGGGTGCGGCTCTGGTCCGGATCGCGGTCGACAGCCGTCGCGATGTCCAGGCGTTGCGGCAAATCCGCCACCAGACGTCGGCACCTCTTTCCGTGGACCTGCAAGAGAATTACCGTTTGGCCGAGCATATCGCCCCCCATGTGGAGAAGATTCGTTATAATCCGGGACACCTCCATCATCACGAACCGCAGAAATCCTGGCAGAGCAAGGTTCGCTACTTGATGGAGGTAGCTCGTGACCACGATTGTGCGTTGCGGATCGGCGTGAACTGCGGCAGTATCGCTCCGGAGCAGCGGGGACGGTTTGGCCCGGACGATGCGAGCTCACCGATGCTGCACAGTGCGTGGGAGCACTGTGAATTTCTGGACGATTTGGGGTTCACCCGCTACTGCGTTTCGTTGAAGGATTCCGATCCGGAGCGAGTGGTGACGATGAATCGTCGTTTCTCGGCCCGCCGGCCGGATATCCCGCTTCATTTGGGGGTCACGGAAGCGGGACTGCCTCCGGAAGGGATTGTCAAGACACGGCGGGCACTGATGCCCCTGCTGGCGGAGGGGATCGGCGACACGATTCGAGTGTCTTTGACGGTGCCGAACGATCGCAAGGTGTGGGAAGTCCAGGCGGGTCAGGAGATTCTGGCGGATCTGGCCGCCGGGCGTCTCCTGGCTGAGACGGATTCCCAACCCGGCGGCTTGAATATCATCTGTTGCCCCAGTTGCTCGCGGGTGGAGAACGAGGCGTTTGTCGAACTGGCTCAACAAGTTCGGGAGCTGACCCGCGATGTTCAGGATCCGTCGTTGACGATTGCCGTGATGGGTTGCCGAGTCAACGGGCCGGGCGAGACGGACGATGCGGACTTGGGTTTGTGGTGCGGCCCGCGGCAGGTCCACTTGAAGCGTGGCAGCCACAACTTGGGGAGCTTCGCTTACGACCAGGTGCTGGTGCGATTGCGGGAGGAACTGGACCGGCTGCTTGCCTCGCGGCAGCGGCAAGGTTCGTCTTCCCCGGGAGTCGAGTGAGATGCGAGCGGTGGTCACGGGAGCGACCGGTTTTGTCGGTCGATTGTTGTTGGGTAAATTGCCGTCGTCGGTGGTCCTGAGTCGGGATCCGGGGCGGACGGCGGGCCGGTTACAGGAATTCCCAACGCGGCTGGTGGCTTGGGAACCGGCGCAGGAACCTGCTCCGGCGGCGGCTTTGGAGGATGCGGACGCCGTGTTCCACTTGGCGGGCGAGCCGATTGCGGAGGGGCGTTGGACGGCGGCCAAGAAGCGGCGGCTGTGGGACAGTCGGGTGGAAGGGACGCGGCAGTTGATCGCGGGGCTCGAGCGGGTCCGCCCGCGACCGCGTGTGCTGGTCTGTGCCTCGGCGATCGGCTACTATGGCGACCGGGGCGACCGGGAGCTGCGAGAAACCGATTCGCCGGGCGAGGGGTTTCTGGCGGAACTCTGCGTGGCCTGGGAGCGCGCGGCCGTCGCCGCCGAAACGTTGGGGATGCGGGTGGTTCGGTTGCGGATCGGTTTGGTGCTGGGAACCTCCGGCGGCTTGCTGGCCCGTCTGGTGCCCCTATTCCGCTTGGGTCTGGGCAGTCCGCTGGGCAGGGGGGACCAGTGGATGTCGTGGATTGCCGTAGACGACTTGGTGGCTCTGCTCTTGGCTTCCGCGGAACAGGAAACCTATTCGGGACCGGTGAACGCCACGGGGCCGCAGCCGGTGACGAACCGGCAGTTCACCGCCACGTTGGCGGGTGTTTTGGGACGGCCCGCGTGGTTGCCGGCGGTTCCGACCTGGGCCCTGAGAATTGCGGTGGGTGAATTCGCCAGCGGCTTGGTGGCTTCGCACCGCGTGGTGCCCGCACGCGCGCTGGAGGAAGGATTTGTTTTCCAGCACCCCAGCCTGCAAGACACGCTGCAGCACCTGCTGGGCCCCGGCCAAACAAAACCGGACGTCGAGCCGTGAACCTCCCTTTTTTCGTCTACCGCGCGCGGCTTGGTTTTTCCCTTCGTCGAGCGGAATTCATTCCGCTCCTGCGAAAACGGATTGAAGTCCGTTCTACGACAAACCTGCCCGCGCACGGTATAACGGGATTGAACTTTTTCAAGGAGCAACGATGGATTCTGCCGCTTTGGATTTCCTCAAGCAACTCTTGGCAACACCCCGTCCTTCTGGCTACGAGGAACGTGTGCAACAAGTGGTGCGCCAGTACGCGGGTGATTTCGCGGATCACGTCACCACCGATGTGCATGGCAATGTGATTGTCTGCCAGCAGGGTCAAGGAACGATGCGGGTCATGCTGGCCGGACACTGCGACCAGATCGGGATGCTGGTGACCCACGTGGACGAGCGAGGTTTCGTCTACGCACAGACGATCGGGGGCTGGGATCCTCAACAGTTGATTGGCCAGCGGATGACGATTTGGACGGCCACGGGGCCGGTTGCCGCCGTGATCGCTCGGAAACCGATCCATCTGTTGAACGAAGAGGAACGCAAGCAAGTGGTCAAGCTCGAGGAACTGTGGCTGGATATGGGTGCCAAGGACCGCGAGGATGCGGTCCAGGTGGTGCAGATCGGCGACGCGATCACGTTGGACTTGAACTACCGCGAGCTGCGTAACGGTCTGGCCAGTGCCCCTGGGATGGATAATGCCACCGGCTTATGGGTGGTGATCGAGGGCTTGCGTCGAGCGGCGGGGGCACCGTTGTCGTGCTCGCTCTACGCCGTGTCGACGGTTCAGGAAGAGATCGG
>SLMF01000750.1 GCA_007133715.1 Planctomycetaceae bacterium | reverse complement strand
TGCGTTTCCTGCTTGCCCGACAGAATCGCAGCCGTCGCCTGAGATACCTGACTGGCACTGCCCACACGGCTGTCGACGTCTTCGTAGACGTCGCTGCTGACCTGCGTCTCCTCCATGCCCTCCTCTGAGGTAGGTAGTGGGGGAGGCATCCAGGGTGATTTGGTCAGCTGCTGCGGCGGCAAGGGAACGGATTGACGAGCCCAGGGGTCCAACCGGGCAACCACCTCCGCCGCCGAACTGATCCGCTTGCGAGGATTCTTCTCCATCATGTCCGCAATGATTTCGACAAACTCTTCGCTGACTTCCGGGTTGAACCGCCGCGGATGCCAGGGCGTCTCTTCCAAATGCCGCCGCGTTTTTTCCTTGGTAGTACCCCCTGGAAAGGGAACTTTTCCGCTGATCGCGTAGTAGAACGCGCAGCCGAGCGAATAGATGTCGCTGGCCGCCGTGACCTCGGCGGGCGTGTGGATCTGCTCGGGCGAAAGATAATCGGCCGTGCCCACAATCTTGCCGGCACGCGGATCCTCGTCGGCCTCGTGCATGAAGGCGGACAAGCCAAGGTCGGAGACTTTGGCTACCCCGTCCGGTGTGACCAGGATATTGCCCGGTTTGACGTCGCGATGGATCAGCCCGGACCGGTGGGCATAATCCAGCCCTTGAGCCGCCTGAACTATCACTTTGGCCGCTTGCTGCATGGTCAGCGGCCCCTGACGCCGGACCAACTGCCGCAGATCGGTACCAGCCACGTACTCGGTGACCAGATAGTGGACGTTGCCATCGTGGCCGGCATCATAAGCCCGGACCAGATGAGGGTGATCCAGCTGGGCCTGAGTACGGATCTCGCGGCGGAAATTCTCGATCGCCTCGGGAGTCGACTTGTTCAACGGCAGGACTTTGATCGCACACGCACGGCCCATCACCGTGTGCACGGCTTTGAAGACCTGACCCATCCCGCCCTGTCCGATCCAGTCGGTGATGGTATAGGGCCCCAAATTCAATTTGGTCCTTCCGGCTGCCAGTTGATCTGCCTGATAGGCCGTAATCACCCCCATCTCGACCAGCTTGGCAGCCAGTTCCTCGTCACGGACTTGATCCAACGGAATGGGAACCCCCTCGGGGAGCCCCTGCAATTCGGCGACCGCGCGCAGGATCTGCTCCTGCTGCACGATGCCGCTGAGCACCGCGGTTTCTCGAAAGAGCGGCTTTTTTCTCACCGATTTGGGCATGAATACCCCCGACAAGTGGGCTCGAAGACCGCTGAGCTTCCCCCCGCAACGCAAAGAACTCAGTTTAGTATAGGTCCCGAGCCGCTCACAGCCAATGGTCGGTCAGAACACCCAGTCCGCAGCAAACCGCCTATTGGATGCCGCCTGCCGTGACCTTCGATCGGCCCAGTACTGCACCGTTGGTCGGTTTCATCAACAGTCGCGGCAATTCGATCCGCTCGAAAAACGTATAGTTCGGCCGTTCACTCCGCCGCAGGTACTGCTGCATCGTTTGACCTTCCTCCAAGCGGACAAAGCCCGGCAGGTTGGTTCCCCGCGATTGCCACGCGGTCTTGCCTTCGTACTCAAAGGCCAAACGCGAGACGAATTCGCGAACCTCATACGTGCGGACGCCAAACCCCCTGCCGATGGTGCGATAGGAGATCTCGCGACGATCCCCCCGTTCTGTCGAGGCGACCAGCGTGATCGTGCCTTGGTCGTCGACCTGGAATCCTCGGGCTTCGAGCCGTTCCACCAGCTGCTTTCTCACTTCATCCTGTTGCTCGGCGTCCTCGATGCCCGTGACATCCAACCGCACCCGTGTGCCTTCGCGCAGCACAAAGAAATCGGGAGCGGCCATCGCCTGCTCCAAGGCCCTGCCGACCTGTGGGTGAGGCAAACTGGCGGGTAACAACGCTCCGGGGCCTTTGTCGCCCTGCGATGTGACCAGCAGACAGATGTCACCTACCCGCGTTACCTGGTCCGCTCCTTGATATTCCCACAAACGCACCTGATGGTCCACATTCACCAATACCCGCTTGCCAATCAACACATGCTGGTCGTCGGTCCACAACAGATCGTCCGTCACCACCGTGTTGCTCAACAGGATCTCGCGGCTCAACTGGCCATCGGCCATCTCCCAGACGTACAGTTTGCTGTGACTGCCGCAGGCAAGACGGGCGCCGTCCGGGCTGAAGGCCAGGGTGGGATGGTGCAGATTCGCGGGGGCGCTCAGCACCGCAGCCACCGCGCCCGCTGCGATGTCGATCATCATCAGTTCCTCACCCACCAACACCGCCAACCAACGTCCGCTGGGGTGCAGGGCCGGTAACAAACCGCCCTTCGTCGGCAGGTGCCAAATCGGAGCAGGGGCCGTCGCAGCCCACAATACCACTTGGCCGCCCGAGCTGATCGTGAGCAACTGATTCTCCGGCAGATACGTGGCCCACTTGACATCGCGACTGCCGCCCCGTTCGCCATCATACGGAGTCCACTGCACCTGGCTTCGAACTCCCTCGGCCGACAACGACCACAACTCCAAACGGTCCTGGTTGCCATGCCCGAACTCGTGCCGCCGCATCAGGACCAGGTTCCCCTCGGGCGGCACGGCCAGGGGCATCATTTGTCCCGGCACCTCCGGCACATTCAACGCCCGGCCACTCTCCAAATCGCAGTAGACCAAACGTGTCGTCTCCTCGGTCCGGGGACGGCCCAGCACGTAGCCGATCACCGCCCGGCGCCCGTTCGGACTGACCGCCAAGCCCGCTGTCTTCTCGAAAAAATCCCGCTTGGGCGGGACCGTGATCCGCCGCGTTACCTCGAACGCCGGACGGGCGGGCAAAATGGGCTCGAACGACCATGACTCTTGCTGCGGATTCAAATCGACCGCACGCGAACGCGACCAGTCGATCCGCACCTCGCGACCCGCAACCGGCGACTCAACCGTCGTCTCAGCCGGTGCGACGCTTCGTGGCTCGGCCGGTTCAAACGGACTGGCTTCCACCGTCTCGAATGGGCTCTCCTCCGGTAACTCCGCGACATACTCCCGATCGACCGCACTGAGCTTCTCCAGATCGATCCGGACCAGCGTCCCGTCCGCACGTTCCAGCAGCACCTGCTCGCCCTCGGCCGAAACCAAACTCGCTTCGATCGTAAAACGACCCGTACTGTCGGTCCACGTCCGCACCGGATGCTCTGACCCCGCCCGGGCCACAACCCCCTGACAAAGAATCATCAAGGCCACCAGAAAAAGGATGCTGCTGGCGGCACGCCACCACGTCGAATCGTCTGACATCTTTTACTCCTTCAATCCGGAGAAACACGTTCTTACCGCATTCCGTCGAGAATACCGAAAACGGCGGATAATGACAAGCATCCTGGCAGCGGAGCGAGGCAACGGTTGTTCACCCCTGCGGGCTGTGCTAGGTTGAGCGTGCTGGTATTCGGCCAATTCCCGATCTCGGACCCCCCCTCCAGGAGTATGGCCAGGAGAATTTTCCCCCGCCCACTCGTCCGCTTGGTACTGGCTGCCGCCGTTTTTTCGGTCGGGGGCGAGCTTTCGGCAAGCGTGCAAGATTTCGGTTTTTTTTGCGGCCGTGGATGGCCGGCCGCGGTCCGCGTGCGGTGGGGATGGCGGCGGTGTGCGGTCCTGGAGGTTCGAAGCGGTCCGCGCA
>SLMF01000725.1 GCA_007133715.1 Planctomycetaceae bacterium | reverse complement strand
CGGGTCCAAAGCCCCACCTCCGGATTCCATTGTCTCTGCCACGAATCCGGCAATTCCAGGGGCTCGGCGCCCCCGGCCCTGACAGAAATTGCCGTCAGCACCCCTGCTAGGAGTGCAATTCGCCACGTCCCCGGAATCGTCGGGTAATGCCTCGGGAAAACCATCTTCGCCTCCTGAACGTTCCTGGAAAATGTCCCCGGTCATCGTCCACCGATGACCTCCAGCCCCCATTCTGCGCCTCACTCCGCCGCGGCACAAGGTAGGCTGCCCCTGTCGCTTCCGTCTTCCTGACGCAAATTTCGGTTCTTTTCATTCCTTGTCGGCCGATGCAAAGGCAAAGCACGCGGCCATCACGCGTTGCCAGGAACAGGCAACCGTCGGCGGCGGCCATGCCGTCCCAGACGGGAGGACTTGGCAACCCGGTTGAAGAATCTGCGGACCTTGAGCCAGATCCTGGTGACCTGGGGCAACACCAAGAGCGGGTATTTTAAGGAAGGCGACGCCCCGGAGAAGGTGAAGAAGGAGGTCGCGGAATTCAAGCTGGCCACCGGCAAACTGCAGAAAATATTCGCCTAACGAGGTCGGTGGTCGGTGCGTCGGTTGTTCTGCAACGCCTTCGGTGTAAGGCACCCGGTCGCTTCCCAGATCCGCGGTTTGATCACCGACACCCAACCGCGACGCGGTTCCACTCTCGTTTCGGTTTTCATCCGTGTTTGAGCCGTGTTCCTTCCGTGGCTCACCGATCCTTGCCGGCCCAATTTTTCGAGATCGAGGGATGGCGGATTTCGGTGTCTATGGCCTTCGGCCAATCGATCGCGTGATCTGCTACGCGTCTGGGGTGTTACCCCAGGCTACGATGTTCATGGCCGTTGGCCAAAAAACGCACGCGGGGTCGGCGGTCGACCATGTGGGTCGGGATCGCCGAGACGGACTTGGGGGCTTTGGGAGATCTTGGACATGTTCTACCCGACGAGGTGAAGAAGACACCCAGCTTTGTCCTACGCGGCCCCACGTGGTTTGGAGAATGCGCAGATCGATTCCGAAGTCGGCGGCGGCGGAGTTACCGAGTTGAAACAATCGCCTGGTATGCGACTGCAGTTTCTTTGCAGTCGCTTACCATCGCAGTGGTTGGGGACGCAGGGCCTGCGGAGGAACCGGGTGCGTGGGCAAGACCGTGGGCTGGGGACGTTCGACTTGGGGGGCTCGGGTGACCGTGCCCGAGACGGGGGCTGTTGAAACGGCTGGGGATCGGCCGGAGCTGGGCTCGACGACCGCGTTATCCCCCGCCTGGCGGAGGTGCTCCTCACGTTGGCGGGCATACCAGCTGTTGCTGGAAGCGGCCAAACGGTTTTCCCCGGCTGCCTGCGACGGTTCTGCACGCGGCTCGGTCTGCGGATGGGAGCGTGGCGGCTCCGTCGCAGTCGCGATCGCCCGGGACGGCAGGGGCGGACTGCCCTCGCGAACCCAAGCCAGCCAGTTATCCTGCAGCTCGCGGAGACTTTGGTAACCATAGTTCCGGGCCATGGCCGCAGTCCAATTGTTCGATTGCAACCCCTCGCCGACGAAGTCCACAAATCCTCGCTTTCCCCCTTGATGGACCAAGAACTTTGTGAGCGAATAGCCGTGTGCATACAGCGGCAGGATGTCCCGCGGGTACTCGCGCATGGCGAACAATTGGTTGAAGGCGATCCCTCGTCCTGACGTCAGGAATTCGATCAACATTCGTTGCTGTTTCGCCCGTTCGGTCGGATGCTCCACCAGCGTGCTGGCACCTTCATCAGCCCAGCGTGGCAGGGGTTGGCCGAAATGGGTGGCGAACACGGTATGCATGATCTCGTGGGGCAGCACGCTTTCCAGGATCTGTTCGCGCGGGCCTTGCAGAGTCATCCGCCAGCCATAGGGGCGTCGGCCGCGGAAATAGAAGCTAGTGGCCCCGCCGGCGCCCAGGTGCGGCCCGACCTGAACCGTAATCGGGCAGGCATCCGACCAGGGAGGCAACTCATGCCCCAACCACGCGATGGCCAAATCGCGACGAGCGGCTTCCGCGGCATCCCCGATTTCGCGGGCCAATTCGGGGGTGGGTGCCGTGACGACGAAATTCCGGGTCGGGTAGGTGGCGCCGAGCGAACTGAAGGTCGCTACCAGCAGCGCAGCGCGAAACAAACGAGCTTCCCTGCTCACGAGTCACATCCTTGCGTTAGGGGTCCGCGGACGCCTCCCGCGCCCGCATCGGATGGTTCGGATTTGTCTGCGGGTGCAAATCGCGAGCCAAACGAGCAGTTTCCAGCAAATGCGGCTGGACTGCCGAATCCTGCCCTACAGCCTAACCGACAGCGGTCAAAACCACCTAGAGCGATTTTGTAATTTTTTCCAAATCAAGGCAGGTGGCGGCGGAGTTCGACGATCCGCTCGGCCGTCAAATGCGGCTTGTTCAGCGATTCCGGAGTGCTCCGCTGGCCGTGCAGACCGACTTCCTGCCGGAGGTAGCGGTGCAGGTTCAAACCGGGCGCTGGCGAGACGTACAGGACCACTTCCCCTTGGGCATCCAGCAAGGCATAGGGAGGCGCGACTCGTCGAGCCGAATGCACGGGGACCAGCCAGCCACTGCCGTCGAATCGTTGTCGCAAGCGGGCGGCGGCTTCCGCGTCCGAGACGGTCGCGGCCGCATTTGCTCGACCCCCCCCGGATGATTGACCTCGGATCCCCGCCTCCGTGTACTGGTGTTGCAGCCGTTCGAATTCCTCGATTCGCTCCCGCAACTGCTCCGCTCGAGCGTGCCCCGGGCCCCCGCGGCTTGCCAACGCCGCTTCGACCTGCTCGCGTAGGGGCGATAGCCGCCAGGTGTCGGGGTCTCGCGAGGCCATTTCGGCCAGTCGACGTTCGACTTCGAACAACTCGTCCGCCACCGGGCCACGGGATCGCGCGATCCAGCCGTCGTCCTGTGGCTCAGACGCGGGCGCTGTCGCCACGCTCCGCTCGGCAGGGATTCGCAAAGCGGGCTCGGCTGTCCGCCGTTCTGCCGGTTCGACGGGTTCGCGATGCTCGACCGTCCGACCCTCCGCGGCTCGATCCGGCGTGGCGGACGCACGGCGAACCGGCTGAGAACTCGCTTGAATCCAACGGAACTCACCCGCCGGCGGGGTAATTCTTCGCCAACCCCGTGCTGACAATTGCCGAGCCGATTCCGTGTCGCCTGTAGCATCGGGCAGGAGCCGAACCGGCTCGTCACGCTCCAGATGCACCTGCACCTCATGCTCCTGAATTTCCGCCAGGGACGATCCGACGTAGCAGACCGCACCCTCGCGGCGGACACGCGCGACGCCTGCCTGATCGGTGTCCTCCAGATCGTTCCGGCGGACCCAACTGAAACTACCCCGTGGCGGCCGGATTCCCAGCCACCCCCCCGGTGAGTGGCGATATACCTGAACCTGCATACCCGCTTCTAGTTTTTCAGTGGGGTAATGCTTCTGTCCGGGACCGCTACGAGCCAGAATGCCGCCTGCGGGAATCTCCCATTGGTAGGGAAATTCCAACTCCCCGCGGGCTGGTAGACCGGTCAACAGTACCAGGTAGACGGAGCAGAGCAAAGGAAACGGTCGCATGACGAGACTCGCGGTTCGGTTCGGCCGCAGCGCAGGGGAAACTCCGGGGATTCGCCAATAAATGGGCGGGACTTGTAGTCCAT
>SLMF01000473.1 GCA_007133715.1 Planctomycetaceae bacterium | reverse complement strand
TGCTGGCCTAAACCGCCCAGTCCGCCGGTGATCAGATAGGTGGCCTCCCGGCGGATGGGCGGGGCATCCAGACGTTGGTAGTCCGAAAGCGAGATGACGACTTTGCCCACATGCTTGCCCTGCGACATCAGCCGAAACGCGCTGACCACGTCGTCGATCGAGAACACCCGGCAGGGCAGCGGCTGCAACTGACCCGCTTCAAACCGCGGCATCAGCTGGTCCAGCAGCGAGCGGATCAAACCGGGCTGCTTCTGCTCCTCCTCGCCCAAATCGAAGGGGAAGTACCGGACGTCGCTGCGTGCCGAGCCCATCTGCTCGGCAGACCAGATGTCGATCTTGCCGATTTCCACGAACCGGCCCTGCGGCGCCAGCGTCTCCAGACTGGCCGGGATGAAGTCGCCGGTCAGGCTGTTCAGCACGATCTCCACACCCTTTCCATCCGTCGCCTGCCGCACCTGTTCGGCGAACTCCAAGGTCCGCGAATTCAGCACGTGGGGGATGCCTTGACGGTACAGGAAGTCCCATTTGCCGGGACTGGCGGTGGCGAAGATCTCGGCCCCCGCATCGCGAGCCAAGGCCACAGCCGCCTGGCCGACACCGCCCGCCGCGGCATGAATCAGCACCCGGTCCTCGCCACGCATCCCGGCCAGCCGCTCCAGACCGTATTCGGCCGTCAGATAGGCCAAGGGAATCGTCGCCGCTTGCTCGAAACTCAACGCCCCCGGCTTGCGGACGACATACCCAGCCGACACCGTCACGTGGCTGCTGAGGCTGCTGAGCGCCAAGGCCAACACGTCGTCACCGACCTCCAGCCCCTCGACATCCGGACCCACGGCTACAATCTTGCCGGCACATTCAAAGCCGAAGCGGACGTCGGCTGCGCTGTGGATCCCGATCGCCTGCTCGTACTCCTGCAGCATCCCCAGCGCGCGGAGCACATCCCGAAAGTTCAGACCGGCAGCAAACACGGCAATCTCCACCTCGCCCGCTGCCGGAGCCCGCCGCTGCATCGGCTGGACCACCAGATTGTCCAGCAGCCCGTATTGGGTCAGCCGCAACTGGAACGGCTGATCGTCCGGGATCTCCAGCACCTCGGGCGGCCGACTCCCCGCCGGTACTAGCCGCGGCACGTAGCGGACGCCGTTGCGGAAAGCCACCTCGTCCTCGGCATCGCCTTCCAGGATCTCGCGGATCACGGCCGCCAAGGCGTCCTGCGGGCTCCGCGGATCCAGATCGATCCGGACCGGCCGCAGGTTCGGATGCTCCCAAGCCAGCGAGCGGGTCATGCCCCACAACGAAGCTTGCACCGGTTCGACCAGCGGACAGGCCTCCCCGACCGGTTGACCGCCCCGTGTCAGGAACCACATCCGCGGGGGATGCTGGGACAGCGTCCGTATCACCGCCTGCAGCAAGGTCAACGCGGTGCCACAGCTGAGCAGCTCGCCGATCTCCACAGCCGACATGGCCGCTTCGTCGAACGGCGTGTTGTGCAGGGTCCATAAGTGCACCGCGCCCGCCAGTTGCGGTTCCTCGCCCAAAGCCTGCTCGAACAGACGTTCCATGTCGTCCAACTCGATCGGGCAGACCCGGTATTCGTCCCCGCCCAGGTCTTGAAACTGTTCGCCGACGCGGACCACGATACAACGGTTGCCGCGTTCCCGCAGCGCTTCGGCCAGCGCGGCCCCCAGGCCTTGATCGTCCGCCAGGATCAACCAGTTCCCCGGCTCGGTCACACCGTCCGCGCCCCGCTCGCCGCGGGCTTGCGGATACCAGTCCAAGCGGTAGAGCCAATCGTCCAAGCCCTGCTGCAACTGCCGCAGCAGCACGTCCTGCCGGACGCGTAGCAGTTCCAGGGACTCGATTTCCGCCACGATCTGGCCTTCGTCATCCAGCAACCGCAGCGAGGCGGAAACACCCCGCCGGGACCCGCCCGACGCGTCCTGTAAACGTACGTGACTCCAAGCCGATTGCACGCCCGGACGGTACACCCGCAAGGACTTGATCCCCACCGGCAACAGCACCGAGCCATCGTGGGACGGCGGCAGCGTGGCCCCCAAGGTCTGGAAACAGGCGTCCAGCAAGGCCGGATGCAGGGTGTAATCCCCCGCCTGCGAACGCAGATCTGCCGGCAACCGCAGTTGGGCCAAGCCTTCACCGTCGCCGCCCACCAGACTGCGGATCGCTTGAAACGACGGACCATATCCCAGACCCTGCTCCCGGCAGACTTCGTAAAACGTGTCGACACGCACCTCGCGAGTGAGCGGGGCACGCAACTCGTCCAACGACACCGCGGGAGCCGCTGGCACCGCGGGGCTCACCGCCAGTTTTCCCGCCACATGACGGACCCACATGCCGTCCGACTGCCCCTCTTGCTGCAACAGACTATAGATCTGGAACGCAAAACCGCCTCCAGACTCGGGAGTCAGAATCAGCTGGACCGTACGCGGCTCGCCCGGCGTCAGCAGCAGGGCCTGCTGGAGGAACATCTCGGCCACGATCGGCACCGCCGTTTCGGCGGGCGACGTCTGCCGGGCGGCGGCCAAGCCCATTTCGGCCCAGACCGCAGCCGGTACCACCACCGTCTCGAACACGCGATGATCGCACAGATAACGCGGCCGGTCCAGGCTGAAAGTCGTCTGATAGACCGTCTCGCCACCCGCCACGTCCAGCCGCGGGCCTAACAACGGATGCCCGCTTCCCGAGACCACGCCCCGCAGCGGTTCCGTACCCTGCGGCTCCGTGTCCGTGAAATCGCTCCAACAACGCTGGTGCTCGAAAGGATATGTCGGCAACGGCAGCTTGCGCCGCGACTCGGGACTGGCGAAACGAGCCCAATCCACCGATACACCCCGCTCGAATAGCCGGCCCAACGACTGGAACATCGTCGCACAGTCGTCTTGACGGCCGCGTAAACTGGGCAGCCACGGTCGCTCGTCCAACGCACACGATTTGCCCAACGCCGTCAAAATCGGCTTCGGACCGACTTCGAGATACACGTCCGCATCGCTCTCAGACAAACTGCGGACCGAATCGGCAAAACGAACCGCCCGCCGAATGTGGCGGCACCAATAGTCCGGATCCCGCAATTCCTCGCCCGCTACCTGACCCGTCACGTTGCAAATCACATCGAAACGCGGAGCGGCAAACGCGACCTCCTCCGCCACCCGGCGATAAGCTTCCAACATCGGTTCCATCAACGGCGAATGAAACGCGTGCGATACACTCAACCGGCTGCAACGCACCCCCGCCGCTTCCAACTCCCGAACCACTCGCTCCATCGCCGACGTGCGACCCGACAGCACCGTCTGCTGCGGACCATTGATCGCGGCAATCGACAGCTCCTGCGGGCAATCCGCGATGGCCGCAGCCACGCGAGCTTCCTCGGCAAAAACCGCCACCATCTGACCGTCGCGGGGCAGCTCCTGCATCAGACGAGCCCGAGCCGCGATCAACCGCAAGGCATCCTCTAACGAAAACACACCCGCCAAACAGCAGGCAACGTATTGCCCTACACTGTGCCCCAACGCCACATGCGGTTGCACGCCCCACGCCATCCACAGTTGGGCCAACGCGTATTCCACCGCGAACAGAGCCGGCTGCGAATACAGCGTCTCATCCAGCGGCGTCTCCTGGCCCTCCGGCGGATAAATCACCGCCAGCAGCGGTTGGGGAAGCTGCCCGTGCAACAGCGAAT
>SLMF01000018.1 GCA_007133715.1 Planctomycetaceae bacterium | reverse complement strand
GACACTCCTGTCCGTCGTGCGGGAAATGACGGACAGGAGTGTCCGTACTACTTCTTTGGTTCCGTTAAGAAACCCGTGTCTGGGTGCTTACCGCAGCACAGTATCGAGGGAACATGCGCGCACGGCGCAGAGAAGTCATACCGTAAGACTCTCACGCGTGACCCGAGCCTCCAACTGCTGCTCGAATTGTTCGAGCCCCTGTTGATAGGCGGCTCGCCAGGGTTCGTACGGCTCGACGGGGTCGCGGTAGCGGACCAGGGTGGCGACGGCGTTGGCGACGGTAAAGGGTTCGTTGTGGCCTTGCTGTCTTCTCAGAGCGGATTCGTGGGCGGCCAAGGCGGTGACGGCGGCTCCCAACGCGGGGCCCTCCTCGTTGGCCAACCGATGAAGGCGGCAATCCAGCACGGTGGCCAGGATCTGGCACATCAGGTCGCTGCGGGCCACTCCGCCCGACACGGTGATCTGGTCGATCGTTTGACCCAGAGCCTGCTGGGCCTGCCGATGGGCGCGGACGCCCAAGGCGATCAGGTAGGCCAGGGCTTCCAGCGAGGCCCGGCGGCGGACGCCGCGACGTTGCGGCGGATTGCCCTCCAACCACTCGCCCCCACGCCGAAGCAGCCAGCGCAGCCCTTTGTTCCGCTCGCCGATGCCCAGCGACGGCTCGGCCGCCAAGAAGGGCAGGAATAAATTCCCCCGCGAACCCGGCGGAACCGCCTCCGCCTCGGCCTCCAAACGCGACCACGCTTCCCCACTCCAGCCCGGGTGTGCGCCAACCGCCGTGTTCAAGGCCGGCGCGCCGTTGCTGTAACAACGCATCAGCAGGTACGGACCCCAACTCAAGCACATCACGTCCAGATCCTGGACCGCAGGCAGTTGCGCGGAGGAGGAATTGACGACGGCCGAGTTGCCGAGAATCACGGCCAACTGGCCCGCATTGACCGCCCCGCCGCCGACCAGACCGGCTTGCTGGTCATCCGAGGTGGGGTAGATCAGCGGCCGAGCGTTCGGATCACAACCGACTTCCTCGGCCAAACCGGCCGACAACGGCCCGATCGGCTGGTCGTACTCGATGATCCGTGGCAGTTGCTTCCAAGCCAGCCGCCGATATCGCTCGTCGGCCAATGCTCCCAGCATCTTGCGATTCCAGCGGCGGGTGGCCAGATTCATGATCCCGGTCGAGGCGGCCGAGGAGACGCTGGTCACATCGAAGTTGCCGGTCAGGTACCCGGCGGCCAGCGGTCCGTGCAGGAGGATCCGATGGGTGCGTTTCCAGTCGGCCAGTTTCAGATAACGTTGGTCGTCGCCGGGCGCATCGGCGTCCTCGTCCTTGACCAAGTGGCTCAGTGTATAGCGGTCGGCCCAGGGCCCGCCCAGCAGTTTCTGCACCACGTCTTTGCCACCCAAGCGTGCCTCGCCCGCCGCACGGTAGGCGGCCAGCGTCTGATCGTTCCAGCAGATCGC
The DNA here is from genome assembly GCA_007133715.1 of Planctomycetaceae bacterium. Lineage (GTDB taxonomy): Bacteria > Planctomycetota > Planctomycetia > Pirellulales > Pirellulaceae > SLMF01. Next base: position 2,240 of record SLMF01000018.1, on the reverse strand, counting down.
CCGCCGTACCGGCACGGCGTGGGCGTCGATCCGCCCGGCCGTGTGGTGCGTGGCCGAAATGCCGCCCGCCACCCAATCCTGCAACCGACCCTTACGCTGCAGCTGGGCCGCAATCCCCCGCACACTGGCGCGCGCTTGTCCCTCCAACTGAAACAGATTCAACTCCGAAATGTTCGGGTCCGGCGGGTCCCCATGCCATAACTCGGTCGGCAAGCGGACTTCAGCAACCACTTTGCCGCGTAGATCAAAAGCCAGGCATTTCACCTCGCCCGTGCTAAAGTCCCAACCGGTGATGATGCTACGCGGGTGCAGGCACAAATCAGGGTGACTCATCCGTCAAGGCTCCTCTCAGGGGAACGCGTGCTACCAATCGTCCACAGCGACCTCGTAAGGGTTGTCACGCGCCAACCGCTCCGCCTTGCGCTGTAGACGTAAAACCAACTCTCGCTGCTTCGACGTCAACGTCTCGGCCTGGATTTTAGCCAACACACGCAGGGCTTGAACCGGGCGCCCCTCCTTTTCCACCAAAATCAGAGACAGCTTCAAACGTACCTCGAGCGCTCGCCGATGGTACGCCCGCAGGTACTCGACCATCGCCAACACCGCTTCCGACCACTGCTCTTGCTGGCACAGACCGCTGATCAGCTGCAAGAACTCGCGTTCCGGCAGTTGCCAGCCCGGCAGCGTACGCTGCATCTTCTGATGCGCCCGGTAGGCCAGAACCGCGCGTCCGTCGCCCAGGATCTCCCGAATCTGGACCACAGCCGCCAGCCGCCGCTGACGCACCAATTCGCCCGGCAACTCCGGAGGCGAACTGGCCCGCAAAGCGTCGACGTCCACCGTCTCGCCCCGGTTGCGCCCCGCCCAAATCGAAAAGATATCCCAGTTCTCGCAATCGACCCAGCCCTTGCGCAGCATCACGACGCCCACAACCAGACCGAGCGCAGCCCCCATCAGATGGAGCATCGCCGTGCCGACCGACTGCGCCAAACTGCCCGTGGCCAGCACCGTCACCATCAGGATCAGCAGGTCCAACACCAAGGCGATCGTGGCCAGCGTCCGCACCGCACACTCGAAGTAGAACACGCGAAACATCAGGCCGATGAAGACGATAAACATACAGTTGACTTCGTTGGCCGGGGCCCAGACCAGGGCGATGGCCAGGATGCCGAAAATGGCCGCCGAGGCTCCGAGCGACCCGCCGGTGGTGGCACCCAGCATCATCGTCTGTTCGATCATGCTCTGCCCCACGCCGATCCCCAAATAGACCGCCAAAAAACGCCACCATCCGATCTTGCCCTCGACGATCAGCCCGAACCCCCACAGACAGAACATATTGCCCAGCAAATGCCCGATGCCGGCATGCATGAACATCGAGCTGACCCATTGGAGGGGATGCCAGCCCTGGCCCCAATGCAGGATCCAGGGCTCGATCTGGTCCATCGAAGCGCCCATCATCCCAACAAAAACCACCACGTTCGTGGCAATTAGCCCCACCGTCGCGACGGGCCAATGATAGATCGGGGCATCCGTGTTGTAGGGGATCAGCATAGTCGTACCCGGCAATCGGGGCGAGCAACCGAGGAAACGTTCCCGCTGCCTTTGATGATACCGCGAAACAAGATCAGCGGATACGCACCTCGGCGCGACCCCCTTGCATCGCCACAAAACCCGACCGACAATGACACGCTCGTCGAACCGGTGACATCCGGACTGTGCGGGCGTATGCGGACGCCTGCGGACCCACAACGCGTGAACTGCCCGAAAGCCAACAAAGAGGATCCTTGCTATGCCCGAAAATCCCGCTGTAATCTTGTCCGGCTTTGCCGATGAATGCGTCAGCAACAAGAGCGTCGAACAACAATTCTGCGCCTTCGCCAGCTTGGGATTGCAATACTACACCATCCGTTTCGTCGATGCCGGCCAAGGCGTGAAGAACGTGATGAAGCTGTCGACCGACGAAATCCGCACCGTGCGACAGCAGCAGGACGAGTATGGTTTGAACGTGTCGTCGATCGGCTCGCCGATTGGCAAGGTCAAGCTATTGGACGTAGATGACGGCACCCACAATGCCTATACCCCCTTCGAGAAGTACCTGAGCGAAGATGTGGCGCGGTGTTGCGAACTGGCACACGCTTTCGAAACCAAGCTGATCCGCGGCTTCTCGTTCTACCATCCCAAGGGCACGGATCCCCGAGACCACATCCCCCAAGTTGTGGATCAACTCGGACAGATTGCCG
>SLMF01000647.1 GCA_007133715.1 Planctomycetaceae bacterium | reverse complement strand
GTAAGTGATTCCTGGTGTCATCGCCTTATCCGCTGCCACGTCGATCTGACGGCTGGACGAATCCGTATCTATCGCCTCAGACGACGAGAACCGACACGACAACCATTACTGAAAACTCTTCTCTACGAAACCCCAACCAGACGCTTTAAGGAGTGACCCCCTTTGACTGACACTTTTGACATCGCGCGACAAAAAAAAGGTGACCCCCTTTGACTGACACTTGGCCAACGTCTGAAACATCTCGCCGTCCGCTCGGCCGAAACGGTCCCGCTCGCCAACGCGGCCCGTGGCGATCTCGAGGGCAGCCGCCCAATCGCAGGCCGAGCGGCCGGCCGGCGGCCGTCTGGAGAACGATAGTGCTAATGTTCCACGCTCGATTCGGCACGCCGTCTCGGCAGCCGGCGACCAATTGCCGCGCCCACGCCGTCTACCCATCACAGCCTTCCGGACGGCCGGCGAGACCCGCTGGCTCTGCGGGGGCGTGGGCTATGACCACACCCACCCGAGTGAACCAGCCGCTCGAAAGTGCCCAGAAAAGTCGCTGACGCCGCTTCTGGCCCACCGCCATCGCCTTCCAATCGCGTCCTGGAGCGACTGGAGGGCCTTCTTGAGCCAGCCGGCACGGCGATTGCTTTTGATCCGACCGAACCGCCGTACGGTAAGGGACGCGGCCATCGTCGCCCAAACCAGACGCTCTCGGTTCTACCAAGATTCACACCACCGGCACCGCCGCCGCAGCCACGCTTCGACCTTCCACCTTGAAAATCTTGTGCCTCCGGGCTGTACTCGTAGTTTCCGGCGAGACGGATCACACCCTCTTCGGATGCCCATTTTGCGAACACGAAGCCGGGACGCTTAAAGGTTTCGATGAACGGCAACAGAGCCTCGATGTCCGCCGCGGTTACCGGTTTGGCACGTCGCATGATCAATCCCCTTCGTCCGTACCACCACCTACTCCGACGGCCGCAGCCGCCGCCCTCGCTGCCGCAACTGGGTCATCTTCTCGCTGATCCGTTGCCTGACCCGCTCCGTCTCCTCCGGATCCACCGTCGCGTCGACCAGCTTCTCGCCGTCGAACCGCACCCTCAGCCATGTGCCCGCCTTCGCACCGGGCGGCAGGCGAACCAGGGGAACGACGTGCTCCCGTTCATTCTCCCCGACGAGCAAGACGGCATGCCGCTCGTCCACGACCTGGTCGATGACGGCTTTTTCTTCCATATCGCGCCCTGTCATTCCACAATTGCCAGCCCCTGGGCCCTGATGTCCCGCAGCCTGGCAGGACCGATGCCGATGATCCGCGTCAACTGGTCCAGCGACTTGAAGGGCCGCAGTCGGATCAGCTCCTGTGCCCGATCCACCCCAATGTGAACGATCTGCGTCAGTTGCTCCGGCGTGGCGGTGTTGATGTCGATCCACGCACCGCGTTCTCCAGCCGGCTGTTGTGGCGCCGCCGCGGCAGTTGGTGCCCCCTGCGGCTGCGGCGGGCCGCGGATGCGTTCGCGCCGTTGGACTTCGACTGATAAACTGATAAGAGCGGATTGAGCCAGGTCGCTGAGCATGTCGTAGGAACGATCGGATCCCAAGATAGCCTTACGGGTTCCAAGGACGCAGGACGCGACGATGTCGATGATCGAGATCTTTCGTCCGCCAAGGCCAATCGACGGCGTGCGCGGTCGTCGGAACTGCTGAGCCGTGCCAGATCTTGCAGTACCTGTTCCCGACCGCCGCTGCGCGCCCAGATCATCAGTTGAGCCAGCTCGTCGGCGTCGAACCAGATGCCATGCTGGCCGCACAGGTCGACGATCACCCCGCTGCTGCGACCTAGGTTTCGGCGCACCATCAGTTGGCCACAGACCACGCACGAGCGGTATCGCGGTCCCGGTTGTTCGGTAATCGATGGAACGCGACCTCGCGGAGCGTTACCGGACTGGGCCTGCTGGCGGTCCATCAGCGAGCTGAACGCTTCGAGTCCCAGCCAGAGCCCACCACATACCTGGCATTCCAAGACAGTCACCTGCTCCCCGGTCAATCGGCGGCTGGTCAGCGATCGGCCTTCGCCACAGACGGGGCAGTGATGTTCGGTCTGCTCTCCGGCGATCTGTTCCGGGATGATGGGCGTTGCGCAGTGATGGCAGAATCGAGCTCGATCGCTGACCCGTGCCAGACAATTGGGGCAGACCGTATACAGGTCCTGTTCGTGGATCGTGAAGTCCGCGCCGCAGTGGGCACACGAACGCGCGCCACTTTCACGCGGCGCTCCGCACGACGAGCATCGGACCACGGCGGCCGAGAGTCCGCGGGGCTGACGCACGGTGATCTCGGTGCCGCAGTGACAATGGAAACGTTTTCCGATTTGGTCACCGCGAGCTTGGTACTGACGCTGACATTCCGGGCAAGCTACGATCAACCGCATCGGATTCGCCTTGTCGTAGGGGAAGGGACCGCCATCAGGGACTCGAGAACGCCCGTCGCAGCAGGTCCAGGCTTTTGGGGATCGCCGTGCGGTGGTCTTCTTGGCCTTCGTACTCCAGGGAGATGTAGCCCGAGTACTGGTGCCGACGCAACAGTTCGGCGATCCGTGTGTAATCCAGATCCAACGTATACCAGGTGCCGCCGCCGAAATAAGTCTTGGCTTGAACCAGCACGGCATGGGCGGCGATTTGCTCCATCTGCTCGTAGGAATTCTCCAAGAAGTTTCCGGTATCCAGGGTGACTTGAAGCCACGGCGAATCGATGGCATGGACGATCCGCATCACGCCTTCGGCGGTGCGTCCCAACCCCCAATGGTTTTCCAGGCCCAACGTCACACCGCATTGTTCTGCCCGTTTCAGGCATCGTTGCAGGCTGTCGATCACCCACTTAAATCCATCGTTGTCCGAGTAACCTTCCAGGCGCGGTTCGATGCCGCGATTCTCCATCAGTTCATCAAAATCCTCGATCGTCCCCCAACGTCCCGTGTTGACTCGCATCGTAGGGATTCCCATGGCATAGGCCAGTTCGATGCAGTGCAATGTATGGTCGACATTCTGCTGCCGCACGGCTGGGTCGGGTGAGACGAATCCCTGGTGGATCGAAAAACCGCACAGATCCAAGCCGTTGACAAAGGCGCGTCGCTTCAAGTTCTGCAAATAATGGTTGGTTTCGCTTTCCATCTGCCGATGCAGGATCTCGACGCCATCGAACCCCGCTTCGGCGGCCAAGTCGATGCACTGTTCGATCGACAGCTTGCTGGCCGCGTCGTAGCGCCAATACGAGTAGGTCGAAACGGCGATTCGATTCCGACGGGAGGGAACCGATGAGTCATTCGGAGAGTTAGCGGCGGCGCCCGCGGCGCCGAGTCCCGTGACGCCAGCGGCTGCTGTTGAAGTCAGAAATTGACGGCGCGGTAAGCTCATGAGGCACCCAATTTGAAGAGGAAGAAGTTTGTTGACTAGAACCGTCCAGTCCGATTGCCATTCTACGCGAAGACTTTGACATGTATAGACCAGCTTGAACCAAGTCGGTCGTCAGACGATTCGCGTCAGGACCAGCAAAACAATAGGTGTCGGATTTGTTTGGATGGTCACAACGGGGGCGTGGGTCCCTGACCCCAACTGTTCGGCCCGGGTCCCTGACCCCAACTGTTCGGCCCGGGTCCCTGAACTCAACTGTTCGGCGCGAGTCCCTGACCCCGCCCAACCGTTCGGCGCGGGTCTCTGACC
>SLMF01000717.1 GCA_007133715.1 Planctomycetaceae bacterium | reverse complement strand
GCGTTGGGCCTGTACGTGCTGGATCGCTGGAACAACCGCGAGTTGATCTACCGGGACACCGAGATCGGCAGTACGAACCCCATCCCGTTGCGTCCCCGCATCTGTCCGCCCGTATTGCCGAGCTTGTTGCCGGAGGATGCGCCGCCGGTGGGCGAGATGCTGCTGACCGACGTGACTCAAGGCTTGGACGGTGTCGCGGCGGATCAGATCAAGGAGCTACGGATCGTGCAGATATTCCCGAAGACCACCAACCTGGCCGACAATCCGCCGGTTGGCGCCGCTCGCGAGGAGAATGGGCGGGCCGTATTGGGTACGGTGCCGGTCGCAGCGGACGGATCGGCGCGGTTCCTGGCTCCCGCTCATAAGCTGCTGTTGTTCCAAGCGTTAGACGAGCAGGGCAACGCCTACCAGACGATGCGTTCGGTGACCTACCTGCAGGCGGGCGAGCAGGTGGCGTGCATCGGCTGTCACGAACACCGGCGCAGCGCCCCGCCGCGGACCCAGGGCCCGCCGTTAGCCATGCTACGGCCCGCTTCGCAGCTGGAACCGGGCACCTGGGGCGGGCGGCCGTTCAGCTACGTCGAGGTCGTCCAACCCGTGCTGGATCAGAACTGCGTGGTCTGTCATGGCGGGGAGAAGACCGAAGGCGACATCGACCTGACCGGCCAGCCGCTGGGGCAGTTCACCCGCTCGTACCACTCGCTGATGGAAGAATTGAACGCGTTCTGGCACCACGGGACCAATCCCGAAAACGCGCGGAAGTTCCTGGTGCCGCGTTTCGGCGGGCGGAACCAGTTGCAGGTCACGCCGCCCGGCGGGCTGTACGGCGCCCGCGGCAGTCGGTTGATGCACATGCTGCGGGACGGACACGAAGGGGTCGAATTGAGCGACGAAGCGCTGCGTCGTGTGGCGCTGTGGATCGACTTGAACGGGATCTTCTACGGAGTCCACGAAGCCGAGGATCAAGAGCGGATGCGCCGTGGCGAGCCGGTCGGGATGCCCGCAATCCAATAGCGTCTCCCCCCGGCTCCCGGCCCGCGCCTGTCAGCCTGGTCGCGAGGACAACGTATTGCGGGGTCAGATGCCAGGTCCTTTGAGCAGTTTGTCATCGACCGCAGCGCGCAGGTGCCCTGAGAGCTGAAAGGCAAGGTGGAAGACATGACGGCGATTGGAAAAACGGGGTGGGGATTACTGGTGCTGGCGGTGTTTCTGGGAGCCGGCCTGCTGTCGGCCGAGGTCCGCGAGGACCCGTTGGGCGCCCCCTTACCGGAGGGAGCGATCGCCCGCCTGGGCAGGCTGCGTCTGCGGTACGGCAGTGTCAGCGATTTGGCGTATCTTCCCGACGGGCGAGCCAACGGTTCAGTGGGAGCGGCATCGCCAGGCGGTGCAGGCGGTGGCGATGCTGCCGGATGGGCGGCGAGTGGTCAGCGGTTCGTCCGATGCCAGCCTGCGGATCTGGGATATCGCCAGCGGGCGATCGTTGGCCGTCTGGGACGGGGCCCATTTGGGAGCCTACGCCGTGGCCGCAGCTCCGGGCGGAACGCGTGTGGCCGCAGGGTGCAAAGAGGGAGTCGTGCGGGAGTTCTCCACCGCAGACGGCCGACTGCTGCGCGAACTGGCGGGCCACCGCGGCGGCGTGTTGGCTGTCACGGTGTCTGCGGACGGGTGACAGCTGCTGAGTGGCGGTCGGGACGGCACCGTGCGTCGGTGGGACTTGGCGACGGCCCGGCTGATGCAAACCTATACGGGACATCGGGGTTGGGTGGAAGCCGTACGTTTCGCGCCTGGCGGCGGCAGCGCGTTTTCCGCGGGTGGCGACGGACGGATCCTGAAATGGGATTTGGATAGTGGCGAGATTCGCTCCGAAAAGGAGCCGGGCGGTTGGCTGCGGACGCTCGCGATTTCGCCCGACGGCTCGCGCCTCTGCGTGGGGGGCGAAGATCATCGGATCCACTGCCGGGATTTGGCAACCGGGGAACGCACCGCGGTGCTGCGGGGGCATCAGTCCCACGTGTTGGACGTGGCCTTCATTCCCGGCAGCCGCCAGCTCGTTTCGCGAGTGCCGAGACGACCTTGCTGGTATGGGAGCTTCCCGAACCGACCCGCTGATCCGCCCTGGCGCTGCGACGGCGACTTGACGTGTTTCCGTTAGACGTCGGGAGCGGAAGGCGCCACGTGTCGTTCGAGTTTGTGCTGGATTCGGCTGCTCAATTGCCAGCGGTTGGTCGCCGAGAACTGGGGTTGTTGTCGATGGTTGGGGTGAGAAACAAGGAACGACACCAGAAATTCCCTCTCCCGAGGTGTCAGCTCCGAGAGAAACTCTTGCCAGTCGAGTCGGGTGGTTTCGTCCTCCGAAACAAAGCGTGTCCTGTTGACTCGGGAGGCGAATTGCTCTCGTTTCTTTCGGCGACGTTCCGAGCGGAACAAGCTGCTGGCTTCACTTCGGGCGATCATGGCCAAGTAGGTTGACAGACGGCAACCGCGATTCACATCGAAGCGGTCCAGCAGTTGGGCGTCATTGGCAACCAGGGCATACCAGACGCGGGCGGCGATTTCTTCGGTCAGGTTCACATCGGGTTTCAGGGATCGCAGCATGGCGCGGATCGCAGCCAGCAGTCGGCGGTGGTGACGTTGATACAGTTCGTCCCAAGCCGAGTTTCTCCCGGCCAGACAGCGGTCGACCAGCGCCCGATCCTGGGCGATGGCTTGTTGCCGCCGAGGGAGCGTCGATTGTGGAGGGCAACCCGCAGATTGTTCGTCGCAATTGGGGCTGAAGGCCATGAAACCACCTGTGTCACAAAATGCGTCACATGCCGCGAACGCTCCGAGGTCCCCCCCGGCACACGCGGGCCGCATCTCCACCTTATCGCGAGGTCGCTGGTTCTGCAATGTTCACTCGCGAAAAAAGCGAATTTTCTCGAAACCTTCACGGCGGGGGGAGGGGGGGGCAGCCAGCGCCCGTCTCCGTATCAACCGTTCTTTTTTACGCAGGGTGCCCAGACCGCGCATCGCCTCGAATCCGCATCCACGGGGTGGTTTCGGCATCGCTTTTGAGAACCCACGGCTCGAATTTTCCGCAGACTACTTGACGTTGCGACCACCTAGCGTATAGTGGCGGGAATTCGTTTCGCGGAAGCGGGGGGGAACTCCTGACGACGGGACGCTTACCAAGTCGCGTTCGCCGAACCCTCTTTCCGAGACACGCCGCGAAGACGATGCAAGGCGGCTTTTGACGCCCAAAAGGGGTGCTCTGCTGTTAGTTTTCAGGCTTTTCGGGGGGGCCGTACAAGGCAGTCGTACATCGGCTTTGGGTCACGTTATGGTGACCCAGAAGAACGGAGTTCACGCACGCAAACCACTTCTTCTGGGTAACTCAAGTCCAGTTAGATAATGGGGCGTGAGGCAAACCGTGAAGAACAAGAAGAAGCTTCGGAACGCGGCCGTACGTGAATTACTGCGGCGCCGTGGGGGCAGCGAGCCCTCCGGGGCGGCTACTGCGAAGAAGAACCGCGTTGTGGTCGAGGAGCCGGCTCCGCTGTCGCCGGAGGCAGCGCGAGCCCTACGGCAGTTAAGAATCGTTGGTGCGATTCTATTTTCCCTGACATTTTTGTGGGCATATTGGCCCACGCTGGTGGAACTGGTCCGCATCTGGGACCGGGAGCCCGATTATTCGCATGGCTTCTTGGTGGCGCCTTTGGCGGTCTTTTT
>SLMF01000103.1 GCA_007133715.1 Planctomycetaceae bacterium | reverse complement strand
CTGTATGTCGGGCCGCCGGGGCTCGGCGGGCTAGGTTTCGCGGGGGAGTTGCTGGTAGCGGTAGATCACCGCCGCGCCCCAGCGGGCAAAGGCTTGGATCCGCTCTTCGGCCGAATCGAAATCGGGATGCGGCTGGCCTTGCGCGTCGACGAACCCGCATTCGCCGTGCAGGTTCAGAAACTGGTGGGCGGCCACCACGCACGCTCCTTCCCAAAAGATGGCTCGCACGTCCTCGGGCAGCGGCCCGTCCTTGGCCTGCGGCTCCAGCGGGATCAGATCCCGCGTATTGTGTTCCGTTCCCGCCGTGATCGGCCGACCCGCCTGACGCAGGGTCCGCACGTAGTCGGCTAAGACATCCCGGCGGTTCCGCACCGGGATCCATTCCACCGCGTGAATCCCTCGCCGATCCAGTTCCTCCATCAGCCCTGCCGGCGACTGTTCCAGCTCGCAAATCGGTTGGGCCGCGTCCGCGATCACCGGATAGCAGGGAACCCCACCCAGTTCCAGGATCAGCTGCCGGGCATGCTCGAAACCGACGAACGTCTCTGCCACGAAAGCGGGCCGACCCGCCTTCATCAAGTGCGAGCGGATGTCGTTCTGGACCGCCACCGCATCCTCGGGGTCCGAACTGCTGGGCGCGGTGCCCAAGGCCTGTCCGAGCCGTGCCCACCGCGAGTCGGGCGGCAGTTGCCGGAACAAAGCTTCCTGGAAGGCTTGCGAGATGTGCCGCTCCTGCAGATAGACCGTCTGCGGATCGCAACCGTGCCGCTGTACGATCCCCGCCACCACCGCCGGGACGTCCAGTCCGGTGTCCAAGCCGCGTTCGGCCAGCACTTCCTGCAGGCGGTCGACCATCGCGGCCATCCGCGTGGCATCGTTGTGGCGGATGCGGTCCAGCAGCCGCACGGCTTCGGGCGTCATCGGATCGAATCGCGTGATGCCCTTGCCGCACAAGTAGATCTTGCCCGGATTGCCCGGGTCGTTTATCCGCAGCCCCGCGTCTCGCAACTCCGGGTCCAGGCACATGATTTCGAGCCCGAAGAGGGGAAAGACGCCGGCGCGGCGGGTCTCCGCGGCGAATTCGGCATAGACCTGGTAATCGTAGTAGTTGCTGGCGCCCAGCACCTTCAACCCTTGCTCGACCGCCAGCGAAACGGCCTGGGCCACGCTGTCGAAAGCCGAGAAATTCGGCGGCAAATGGACGTGCGAGTTCAGCGGGGCGGGCTGCGCCAGCTGACCCCGTTCGGCCGCAGCCCGTATCTCCTGGGGGCTGCCCAGTTCCCGCAAGGCGTCCATCGCCACGGCCAGTTGTCGGCTCATCAACCATTCTCTCCTGCAAAAGATCGTTAAGAAAAGCGGGCAATCATCCGGCGGCTCAGGCGGTCCCCACCGCGCCGCGAAGGATCTTCCGCGGGGGCAGATGCAGCCCCAGGTTCAACGCGTCTTCGGCCGACTCCTTGATCGATTCACTGATCGTGGGATGCGCCCAAACCGTTTCCGCCACATCGTGCATCGAAGCCTTCATGTGCAGCAGGGCCGTCGCCGCCGCAATGCACTCGGTGGCGTGTGCCCCGAGCATATGCACGCCCAGCAGCTGGCCCGTCTCCCGATGACGGATCGTCTTGACAAAGCCCTCCGGATGCCGCGCCGCCATGGCCTTGCCCAAATGCCCGATCGGGAACCGCCCGAGGGCGATCGGCAAACCCTGCTCCCGCGCCTCGGCTTCCGTCAATCCGACCGCGCCGACTTCGGGAAATGTGTACACGGCCGAGGGAATCGGCGAGGTGAAAGGCTTGTTCGCTCCCAACGCGTTCTCCACCGCCGCCACACCATGCGCCGAAGCCGCATGAGCCAACAGGCAGCGACCGTTCACATCGCCGATCGCATAATGCCCCCCGACATTCGTTTCCAGCAAGTCGTTCACCGGGATGAAGCCGCGGCGGGTGGTTTCGATCCGGGCACGCTCCAGCTGCAGACCGCGGGTGTTCGGGCTGCGGCCGGTCGCCACCAGCACGCGATCAAAGACGGCTGATTCGCCGCTGGACAGCTGAGCCTGAACCCGGCCCTCGCCGTCGATCTCCAGGCCGTCGATCTTCGTCTCCAGGTGGCAGGCGATCCCCCGCTTCTTGAAAATCTTGCCCAAAGCCTGCCCCAACTCGATGTCCATCGTGGGGATCAGACTGGAAAGCATTTCGACCACCGTCACCTGGACGCCAAAGGCCTGCATCATGCAGGCGAATTCGCAGCCGATCACGCCGCCACCCACAATCAACAACCGTGGGGGCAGCGAAGTCCAATGCACCGCCTCGTCCGACGTGCAAACCCGCTCCGGATCGTCCGGCCAACCGGGGATTCGCGAGGGGACCGAACCCGTGGCCACAAGCACCTTGTCCCCCGTCACCACCTGCGGCGCGCCGTCCTCGGGCGTCACCACCACGCGGCCCGGGGCCTCGAAACTGCCCTCGCCCGCCAGACTCAGCACCCGGCGACCCTTGAACAAATTGGCAATCCCGCCCCGCAACTGGCGGATGATCCGATCCTTGTGACCGGTCACCCGCTGCCAATCGCAGCCGATCGCCCCCTCGATCGTCAGCCCCCAGTCGCCCGCATGCTGCAGGGTGTGCAGCAGCTCGGCCGAAGACAACAACGCCTTGGACGGGATGCACCCGTAATTCAAACACGTACCGCCCAAATGATGCCGCTCGACCACCATCGTCCGGGCGCCCTGAGCTGCCGCCCGCAGCCCCGCGATGTACCCCCCCGGACCACTGCCAATTACCACCACGTCAAAATGCTTATCCGTCATGAGAGATTTACCGCTGTCAAGGTTTGCAGACTCGGGAACAGGAAAGGGATGCGCAACCGGCGGACTATCCCAGCAGATCGTCGGGATGTTCGAGGAACTCTTTCAGTCGGCCGATGAATTTGGCGGCGACCACGCCGTCCACGATGCGATGGTCCGTGCTGATCGTCAGGGTCATCACGCGGCCGGTCCGGATCGCGCCGTCTTCCACGATCACCGCCTCGCGCGCCGCCCCGACCGCCAGGATCCCCGACTCGGGCGGATTGATGATCGGGCTGAACTGCTCGACCCCGAACATGCCCAGATTGGTGATCGTAAAATTGCCATGCCCGACGTTGTCCAGCTTGCCGTTCCGCGCGTGCTCGACCACCCGCTTCGCCTCTTTCGCCAGCTGGTCCAGCGACAGGGTATCCACGTTGCGGACCACGGGGACGACCAGCCCATGTTCGACACCGACCGCGATCCCGATATTGGCGTGCGGGAACTCGACAATCTCGTTCTCCACGATCTGGCTGCGGACCGCCGGGAATTCGGTCATCGTGCGGCCGGTGGCCAACACGATGCAGTCGTTGATGGTACAGCCGGTCTGAGGCTTGCGTGCCCGGTAGTAATCGACGAGTGCTGCCGCATTGACGGTGGCGCTCAGATAGAAGTGGGGGACCGTTTGTTTCGAGCGTTGGAGGTTCAAGCCGATAGCCCGCCGCATTTTGGGCATCGGGTAGCGACGCAGTTGGCCATCTGCGGCCGGCGCCCCTTGTTTGGCCCGGGCCAGATCGCCGGACAGGATCCGTCCCCCGGGCCCGCTGCCCTGGCCGAGGGTGGCCAGATCCAGACCGCGTGCGGCCGCCAGCTTGCGGGCGGCGGGCGACGCCTTGATGCGCCCGCCAGCCGTCCGGGCCACGGGCGCGGACACCGCGGCCGACGTCG
>SLMF01000499.1 GCA_007133715.1 Planctomycetaceae bacterium | reverse complement strand
TTGGTACTCGCACCGCCCGTCGACCACGTAAGGATAGATCTCGGGATTGGGCGGCTGATACGGTTGCGAGTGTCCGGCGACGGTCAGTCCGTCTTGAAACACCGCGGCCGTGTCGCCCCGCAGACGCGCCAGCAGGTACAGCACGAAGGCCAGACAGTGCACCGATTCCTGGTACTGGATCGGCACCATCGGTTTGTAGTTTCGCGGGTTGCGGGGATCTTCGCGGTCTTTGGAACGCCGCAGGTAAAGGTCCGTGATACGGAGTTGGCGAAAACGGCCCAGATAGTCCAGAATGCGCGTGGTCAGGGGGTCGAAGAGTTCCGGGAAATCGAACAGCAGCAGCGGTCCGGCTCGCTGGACCGCCTGGACCAGTTCGCCGCACTGCTGCGGTTCTTCGGGGGCGGCCATCGGTTTTTCGTTCAGCACCGCCAGGGACGAAGCGTCGCGGCGAGCCAGCAGGGTTTCGAGCGCCGGACCGCGATGCTGCGGGTGCATCGCCAGATGGTACAAGTCCACCTCCAAACGGTAGAACGTCTCCGCGTCCGCCACCACGGTCATTCGCTCCCGATCGATGTCGTCGGGAAGCGGGCCGGGATCATGCACGAACAGGGGGATCCGGCGGCGTTGGGCCACGTCCAGGAATTTCCGGCCGATATAGCCCCAGGCGCCGGCGATGGCCAGTGATTGTGGATAGGATTGCATGGGTGGTCCTCGTTGCGGGAACATCACCAGAGATACGGTTCAAATCACAGCAGGCGGGCCCCCGGCCCACTCTGGCAGATCAGGCACCAGGCTTGCTGGGCCAATTCGGGTTGCCGTCGGCCGTATTCGCGGATCGCGTGGGCGGCGGCCTGTTCGGCGTGGGCCGGATCGACCAGTGCCAGGCAGCAGCCGCGGAAGCCGGCGCCGCTGAACCGGGCGCCTCGCACCCCCGGTGTGGCCTGCAGCACCCGGACCAGATCGATCAGCGGCGGACAGCCGCACTCGTAGTTTTCGATCGAGCTGCGTCCCGACTCGTTGACCAGCCGCCCGAACTGCGGCCAATCGCCTTGGCGCCACGCTTCGACTCCCGCTGCAACCCGCTGCATTTCGCCGAAGAAATGGGCCGCTCGACGAGCCGGGGCTGCCTCGAGACGATGCCGGTGCTGCGCGTATTCTTCCGGTCGGACATTTCGCAGGAGGGGGGCCGCATCCCGCCCCACCGCCCGCAAGAGCAGCTTGGCGGCAGCCGCACATTCGTCCACCCGGCGATTATAGTCCGTGCCGACCAGGGCTTGTTTCAGCCCCGAGGCGACGATCAGAATGGCAAAGCCCAACTCGCCTCCCGGCGGCGCGATCCGGTGATGGCGGCGACTCTGGCAGTCCACCCAAGTCAGTTCGTGACGCCGGGATAGCAATATGGCCGCCTGGTCCAGGATCCCAATCCGTAATCCCAGATACTCCCGCTCGATCGCCAACGCCAGTTCGACGTTCCGCTCCGGAGAGACCAAGGCATCGTTCGCTTGCTCGAGAGCCAGCAACAGCGCCACACTGATGGCCGCCGAGGAACTCAAACCGCCCGCATCCAGGCGTCCGGCCGTTAAGCCCCAGATCCCGCGCCGCAGCGGGGTTTCGCGTTGGAGAACCCGCGCGGCGCCGCGGGCGAAATTGCCCCAGTCCCCCGCCTGCCGGTCCGGGATCCGCCGCAAGTCGAAACGCGTCTCGCCCGGAAAATCCAAACTGCTCAAGCGGACTTCCGTGGAGGTCGAGGGGACAAAGGCCACCTGCACCGCTCGGTCCACGGCCATCGCCGTGACCGTGCCCCCTTGATGGTCGATGTGGGCACCCAAAGGACAGATGCGGTACGGAGCGCGAGCCACGCGGACCGCGTCCTCGGCCACACCAAAACGGGCCGCCACCCGCTGGACCAGCTGCGACGCGGGCTCGTCTGCACCCCGGCGAGACAACCGTAGGTCGGGGCTCTCTGGCATGACAGGGGCCTCTCAAAAACCGGGAGGCAGGGCAAAGGCATCCGTGATGTTCTCGCCTAACGTCAACAACCAACGTTCGCCATCCACCTCCAGAACCACATCCGCACCGAACGCTTCGACCACCTCCAACGCCAACGAGCCGACTTGAAACGATTCCCCGACTCGACGCCGGATCACTTGATCGGTGGACTGGACCGTGAACCACACCTCGGGTTCGCCATTCACCTCGTTGATCGAAGTCAGCACGGTGAAGTCGGAGGCGTCCAGGGCTCCCCCGCCCATGCCAAACAGATTCCGCCCCACAATCGTCTGATACGCCTCGAAATGGTTGTAGGCTAAACGGTCCGAGGTCCGCCAGGTGCGGCGGCGGAATTCCTCGAACACCGTCTCGGCATCCTCGCTCGCCGCCCCACCCGCCAAGGCCAACGCCTCCAGAGACAGCGAAATGTCCATCTGGTCCGCCCGCTGCAAAGGCGTCATGGCGATCGAGCGAATCTGGTGCAGTAGATCCGTCTGGTAAATCGCGAACAGCAGACGTGTCAGTTTCTCCAACGTGCCACGACCACGCACCGAGAAACTCAGGGTGTAATACACCCCGCGCCGCAACACCGGCTCGCTGGAAGTCACGCTGGGGCTGGTCAAGCCGACGTCGTCGATCAGTTCGACCAACCAGGCCTGATACAGCGAACGGGCCACTTCGGGATCCGAAGGCAGCGATTGGCTTTCCCAGATCTCCAGCATCTTGCTGGCTTCGCGGATCCGGATCAGGCCCTCCTCTCGCTCTTTGATATTGCGGCGGAGCCGCTCGGTCTGCGCCCGCTCCCGCTCCAACGGCCCTTGAATCAAGCTTTCCAGCACCCACTGCCCGCCAAACCAGACGCCCATCCCGACCATGACGGCCGACAACAGCAGCTTGCGGATGCGTTCTTTGCGTTCTTCAGCCGAAACCTTGGTCATGGCAACTCCTCCTCCGCGGGCGCCTCGGCGTTCGGCGCGGCAACCTCCTCCGACTGCAGTTCCGCCGCCGGTTCGCGGTCCCGACTGGCGATTTCCTGATCGGCAAAGTCCTCGTCGGGGCTTTCCTCGTCCACCCTTTCTCTCTCCTCGAATTCCTCCTCCCGCGACTCCGCCTCCACAATCTCCAACTCCGCCTCGCCCGCTTCTTCTTCCGCGTCGGGGGCGGGCGGCTCGCGATACTGCTCCGGACGCCGTGGCAACACGGATACCGAGGTCTCGAAGAGCCACGTGTAATCGTCTTGCAACGCCCGCTGCTGAATGCGGCGGCTGCGGACGTTGCGATAGCGATCCCGGATCTGCCGTTCCATGTTCACAACAATGTTGGGATCGCGCACCAGCCCTTGCAGATCGATCATCCCGCCGCGTGTTTGGCTGGGACGCATGGTCATTCGCGTGACCACGGCATCCCGGGGCGGAGGGAAACGGACCGACAGATCACGCAATTCGTCCAGCCACAAAACGTCGCGGTTTCGCCACGCCGCAATCGCTTCGATCCGGTCACGCTGGCGGACCGCACGCCCCGCAATCTCGTTCAGTTCCCGCATCCGCTGGCTGAGTGCCGCATTCTCCTCGCGTACTTCGGAAAGCTGGCCCCATACGAAAAAGCCGACTATCAGACTGACCAAGGCCAAGGCGCCCAACGCACCCACCGCCACCTTCCAGGGTGCCAGCCGCTGCGGACTGCGGCGGGGATGCAGGAAGTCCACCGGCTGCGTGCCCAAAGCCTCGTCCAATAACATGCCCATC
>SLMF01000020.1 GCA_007133715.1 Planctomycetaceae bacterium | reverse complement strand
GTGTGCCCGGACTGCTGTTTCCGATCACCGGCTTGAGATTCCCCGGCGCCAGCATCCGCACCATCGCCAGCAGGGCCCGGTGGAAATGCCCGTCGGAGAACAGGTCCAGATCTTCCAGCCGGGCACCTTCGGCAGGCTGGTAGTCGGGCGGGTCGCTGTAGCCATGCAATATCTCGGGCAAATGGCGCATGCTCAGGTAATTGTGTCGGGCATAGGCGGGCGATTCCGAGTAAAACCCGTCGAAATGGTAACGCGAAGCCAGCACCTGCTCGAAACCGTCCAGCGCGCGCCGGACCCGCTCGGGCTGCTCCAGCAGGACCCCCACGGCGGCGCTCAACGAGCGTGTGGCGACCCCTTTATTGCTCAAATCGTCCCAGTGGTCGTAGTCCGCACAGCCAGCTTCGATCAGATCAGTAACGATCCGGCGGTGCATGGCGGCGTCGGCCACCGGACGCCCGTCAGGATAAAGGGCATCCCGCGTCAGATCATAGGCTTTGGTCAGATACAGCAGGGGAAAGGCATCGCTGCCCATCCCGTGACAACTGAGACGGCCGGCGCCCCAAAAACCATTGTACAGCGTAGAGTAAACTCCTTGTTCGTCCTCGCCTGTATGCTGGGCGGGTAAACCATAGGGGTGCCGTACGGCGCCCGGCGGCAGGCGGCCGCCCCGAGGCGTGTCGGGATCGCCCATGCTGGCGGCAACCTTCGCCGGGCATGCGTCAGCCCAACTCCCCACGTAGGACTTGTAAAGATAGTTGGGAAACACCCGGGCCAAACGATCCAAAATCCACAACGCTCGCTCAGCGTAAGCCACCTCGTCCGTCAAAGCATACAGCTTGGCCAGATTCAAGGCCTCATTCCATGCCCAACGCACTCGATAGTAGCGAGTGAGCCCGCTCATGCTGATCATCGCCGGCAGATTGTTGATCCCCAGCAGAGCCTGTTCGGCACGCTCGGAATCCGAAGCTTCGGGAGGCAAAGCCCGTTCCCCCGGCGTTTGATAATAGCTCAGCGTCTGACCCCGCCGCGGCAGCTCGAGAACACCCGTTTCCGGATAGGCTTCGTTCGGATAGACCGTGTCGCAATCCCGGCAGGTCAACCGATCTGGAGCCCGCACGCTCCAATTCAAATTGCGATCCCCACGCCGCAGATCCGGATCCACGCAGGCGGGACAGGTCTGCCCATAATGCGTGCCAGGAGTCAATTCGGGAATCAACCGCTCGAAGAAAGCCCGGTCCTGCTCCAAAGAGAACGCAGCACGGCTGGTCCAATTCTGCACCAGCGCACGGGCCCAGCGATACCGCTCGACGTTGCGGCGGGCATTTCGGATATCTTCCGGCTTGTACATCGTTCGGGGCTGCCCCCCTGCCGTCGCACACGCTACCAGGACGAACATCCACGACGAAAACCAACAAACAGACGCTCGGGCGCGTCGGATGACAGACTTCATTCTCAGCTCCTTACCGCCTCGGGCATGCTGCGGATCGGCCAAAAGACGCGGCCTTTGCATCGTGCCTCCCCGTAGCAAGACGGGACTGCCCGATCCGCATGGCGTTTGGAAAAACAGCGTAACCGTCCTGTCAGGGCTGCTCGGGAATCCACTCCGACAAGACGTCCAGGATCTCACGGCGCACGCGGTCCGCCACGCTGCGATCCTTGGGGTCATGCCAGTTCAGACCGTCCGCCCCCTCGGACTGCAGCACACGGGGTACGGCTTGCTCCAAGACCCGGCGGCCCCGTTGTACCAGCAAGTCCTCCCGCTCCGACCGCTCCGCCTCGACCACCGCCGCTTGCAGCTTGTCCAAGAGGGCAAAGTCCTGCACACTCTCGGCGATCGCTTCCATCTGCTTGCCCGCCGTGACCGAAGTTTCGTCCAGGAACAGCGGGGTGTAGGGGCCGGAGCGGGCCAAGTACTCGTTCCAGGACGAACTGCCGCTGTTGTCGCCAAAGGCCCAGAAAAAGGAACCGTCCCCGCCCTCCTGCCAAATGTGCCAAGCCTGCAGCCGGTAGTAGCTGTACGGGTCCAGCAGCTTGGCCGGACCGGAACAGGAGTAAAAATGCAGCTGACGCCCCTGCTGCTGCTGCTGGCGATAGAAGTCCGCGAACGCTTCGCCACCGGCCAGCCACATCGGGCGGTTGGGGCAGAGTACGTCGCAAGCCTCGAACAGTTCGGCTGGCGCGGCGGCCGGGTAGCGGTAGGTCGGATCCTCCCAGATCACCACCTCCGGTTCGGCAGCCCGAATCGCCCGGGCCCAACGCAAAAACGGAGCAATGTCCGTTCCCTCGTGTGGCTCGTCATGAATCAGCAGCCCCAACCGGTTCGGCGGGATGTCCCGCGAACGCAGATGCCGGACCCAAGCCGAAATCCACGTGCCGACCCGGGCGTCGAACTCGGGCGAGTCGATGGCGGCGCCGCCCAAAGACGTGCGGAGCGGGCCCGAATGATCCGCCACAGCCAAAAAAACAAAATACATCCGCGCGTCCGGCCACTGATCAATCCAATCGTCCAACTGGCGCGTATCCAGCTGGATGTGACTCGGGTCGTCCGCGTCGAACTCAAACCGCATCATTGTCCCGCTGGTGGCCCAGGGCGCGTTCACATGCCGCGCCTGCAAATGCTCCAAAAACAACGCGCGATTCGCCGGCGTGACGCCGTAACGCCCCGGACCGTCCGTGTAGCTCCAGCCGCCAAGCAACAGACGGATGTCGCGTGGCAGGGCCAGCGGGCGAACCTGCAGATGAACCGGCAACCGCAACTCCGGTTGACCCGCCGCCCGGATCACCAGCTGGCCCGAATGCCGCCCCGGAGGCTGGTCCTGAAATCGGAACGAAAACCAAAGCTGCTGGACCAGTCCAGGCAGCACCGTGACCCGCCAGCTGTCGCGATCCGCGGCAGCGAAAGGCAGTGCCGAAGCGACCGGCACGCCACGGGCCGTGTCGGTCCATTGTACTTGATGGACCTGCACATAGTCGGGCCGCGGGGATTGAGGCACGTTCGCAAACTGCACGACCACCTCCATCGGCTCCTCCGAGGCATTCGCCAGATTCACCACCGCCGCACGCGTCTCGCCACGCATCGCGTCCACCTGCAAAGCACCGCTCTCGGCCGCGGTAGCCCACGCAAAGAGCTCCAACGGGTCGTAGGGCTGCCCCACCTCGGCTCGCAACGCCTCGTGCCCCGCCGCTCGCCATACGGCGGCCTGCGCACGGAACAACCTCGCATGACGCTCGCCCAACGGCAAAACAGCCCGAAACGCCGCGGGCTCCCCGATCGGGTCCGGACCACCGGCCCGCAATTGCGCGTGCTCCGCTTCCAACGCCGCACGCGGCTCCGCCTCCAACGGGCTCTCCTCGATCACCCGCTTCAGCGACCGTAAATCCGCTTCCCAACGATAACGCACCGACCGCGCCAACCGGCCCTCGCGATAGACGCGTTCCGCCGTGGTCGCGGTCTCCGACGTGAAATCGATCGCCATCAAAGACTCCGGGCCGCGAAATACCTCCACCTCGTCAGTAAACAGATAAGGCCCACCCGGCAACGGAATCATCACGAATTGGACGTACCGCCCACGCGCCTCCAATTGGTCCGTCGACATCTGCCGAATGGCGTAGCCCTCGGGCCAATCCCCCTGCACCGCCTGATCCAAAGCCACAAGATCGCCCACTTTGTGAAACTCCTGGCCATCGTCGCTGACCAGAATCGGCACGGCCATGGGCCAAGTCACGTTGGCGGT
>SLMF01000011.1 GCA_007133715.1 Planctomycetaceae bacterium | reverse complement strand
CGAACTTCTTTGCGGTCGAAAAACGACATGCCGCCCAGCAGCACATACGGCATCTTGGCCTTGCGCAACTCGGTTTCGAAGGCCCGCGTCTGTTCGTTGGTTCGGAACAGGATCGCGAAATCGCGTGGTTCGCGGTGCGAGCGGTTGACAATCCGCCCGACCTCTTTGACCACCCAACGGGCCTCCGCCGTCTCGTCGGCGAACTGCAAGACTCGCGGTCGCGTGCCCCCTTTGCGAGCTGCACGCAGGGCCTTGTCATGCCGCTGGGCATTGAAGCGGATCAGCCGGTTGGCCAATTCCAGAATCTCGGCCGTCGACCGGTAGTTCTCCTCGAGACGCACGACCCGGGCCCCGGGCCAGTCGCGTGCGAATCGCAAGATATGTTCCACATCGGCACCCCGCCAGCCGTAGATCGATTGGTCGTCGTCGCCCACCACACACAGGTTGCGATGCTCGGCCGCCAGAGCTTTGACGATCTGATACTGGCTGCCGTTCGTGTCCTGGTACTCGTCGATCAGCAGATGGTCGAAGCGGCCCGCTTCTTCCCGCAGGGTTGCGGGGAACTCGCGAAACAGATGCACCGTACAGAGCAGCAAGTCATCGAAATCGACTGCTCCCGCGTTCTTCAGGGCCTGCTGGTAGCGGCGATAGGCCATCGACGCCAAGTGCTCTTTGTCCGTACGGGCCAGACGCCCGGCATCCGGAGGGGTGATGGCGTGCGATTTCCAGTCGCCGATTTGCGCCAGGAGATCTCCGGGGCGCAGCAGCGTGTCCGGGACGTGGATTTCCCGCAGCACACTCCGAGCCAAACTCTCTTGATCGCCGCGGTCGTAGATGGCAAAACGTTCAGGATACCCCAATTGGCGGATGTGGCGGCGTAGGATCTTGACACAATGCGAGTGGAAGGTGCTGGCGAGGGGGCGTTCTTTCAGTCGTTTTCCCAGCAGGCCCGCGATCCGCTGTTGCATCTCGACCGCCGCTTTGTTGGTAAAGGTCACGGCCAGAATCCGACTGGGGCGGACCCCGTGGCGAATCAGGTTCGCGATCCGGTAGGTCACCACACGCGTCTTGCCGGTCCCGGCACCGGCCAGCACCAGCAGGGGGCCAGTCAGCGTTTCGACCGCTTGTTTTTGGGCAGAATTCAAAGTCATCGGCGGGCGTGCCGCGGGGTTCCGCAAACGGCACTCTCACACAGATTGGGACACAGGTCAGGGGAATGTCGACACGACAGCTCGCGGCAGATCGTAGCTTCCCGGAACCGAAGAGGAAAGGGCGAGTGGGGCGGTATTGACGCTATCGGACCACCGGTTCTATACTTGCGGGTTAGCAGGCCGTGCCCGTCACGACCGTCCTCGATGCCTTTTTAGATCGTCAGCGGAGATGAAAAGCCAACATCGCCACGAGTTGCAGACAAACGAACTGGCCGACCGCCTGGGAAAAAACCTGGGACGTATCCGCCCCTACGTGCGGCAGATCGCTGTGGCCGTCGTCACCCTCGCATTGGTGGCAGGCACCCTAATGATGGTGTGGCGGTACCAGACCGCACGCCGCGAACGGGCCTGGACGGACTACTTCCAAGCCTATGCCCTCCGCGATGCCCAGGCTTTGCAGGAGGTCGCCTTGTTGCACGACGGCCAGGTTGCCGCCATCTGGGCGCGTCAAGCGGCGGGGGACGTCCAGCTGGCCACCGGGGCAGGCGACCTCTTCGTCGACCGCCGCCGGGCGGAAACCAATCTGCGGGAAGCCGAGGACAACTTCCTGGCCGTGGCCAATGCGGCCACGCAACACCCGCTGCTGCAGCTCCGAGCCCGGTATGGCTTGGCACAGGTCTACGAATGCCTGGGCGATTTGGAGCGGGCTCGTGAGTATTATTCGCGGGTAGCCGAAGCGGAGCCGCAGTCCGCACTGGGGCGTGCCGCGGCGACGCGGGCCATGGAATTGGAACGCGATTCCCTCCAACGGTGGTATGCTTGGTTCGAACGCCAGGAACCGCCCGATCCCGACCCCGATGCAGATATCTTTCCCCAGGTCCCGGACGATCTGGACACCCTTCCTATGGGTCCTGATTCTCCCGTTCCTGGAGGTGTTCCAACGCCGCCCCTGGGTGATTTCCCCGATTTCGGACCGCCCCAGCCCCCCGGAGATGAGCCTCAGGACGTGCGCGAACTCCCCGAGGCGATCGAGTTGCCAGATCTCGAAGTGCCCGAGCAGGCCGAAACGCCGGATGACTTACCGGAACCGTCCGAAGCCGAACAGCCGCAGGAGTCGGCGGAGGCCGATGCCCCCGCCGGGGATTCTCTTCCTCTGACACCGCCAGAGACCTCGTCCGATTCATCATGAGCGGGGAACCGTCTCGCGAGACGCGTGAACTGCGAGTCGATTCGGCAGCCGTCGGAATGCGGCTGGATGCCTACCTGGCAGACCAATTGCCCCGCTACAGCCGCGTCCAATTGCAGCGCGCGATTCACCAGTCGCAGGTCACCGTCGACGGTCGAACTGTCAAAGCGTCCCATCGCTTGACTGCGGGCGAACAAGTCCTTGTCCAAGCTCCGGAAGTGCTGCGTTGCGGGATCCGAGCAGAGCCGATTCCCTTGGACGTGCTGTACGAGGACGACGCCTTGATTGTG
The DNA here is from genome assembly GCA_007133715.1 of Planctomycetaceae bacterium. Taxonomy (GTDB): domain Bacteria; phylum Planctomycetota; class Planctomycetia; order Pirellulales; family Pirellulaceae; genus SLMF01. The sequence continues at coordinate 1,109 of SLMF01000011.1, read as the reverse complement.
ATCGACAAGCCGCCTGCGATGGTGGTGCATCCGAGTCGGGGGCATTGGCAAGGCACTTTGGTCGCAGGGTTGGCCCATCGTTTTGCGGAACTCAGCCAAGTCGGCGGTACGACGCGACCGGGCATCGTCCACCGCCTGGACCGCGATACGAGTGGCGTGATCGTGGTGGCCAAGGACGATCGCACGCATCTGATGTTGGCTGCCCAATTCGAACGGCGGACCGTCCAGAAAGAATACCTGGCGATCGTCAGCGGGAGTCCGGAGCTGGATCGCGATCAGATCGATCAGCCGATTGGAGCGCATCCTTATCAGCGCGAGCGGAAGGCGATTCGCCGCTTGCATGCCACGTCGCGCGAGGCCCAGACCTTCTATGAAGTGGAGCAGCGTTTCCGCGGTTTCGCACGGGTCAGGGTGTTGCCGAAAACCGGCAGAACGCATCAAATTCGTCTTCATCTGGCGCACATCGGCTGTCCCGTGTTATGCGATCGCCTGTATGGGGGGCGAGCTCAAATTACGCGGGGTGAAATTGTGCAGGGCCGGGAAGACGATCAGGTCCTGCTGGATCGGCAAGCTTTGCATGCGCAGCGTTTGAAGCTGGTCCATCCCACCACCGGCCTACCGATCGAATTCGTCGCTCCTCTCCCCCCGGACATGCAGGAGGTGCTCCGCTTGTTACACACCCACCGAGCTTTGCCTGCCTGACAAAAACCACCGAGAGGACTCGGGCTCCAAGACCGAAGCGGTTTTGTTTTCGCCTTTCAGCGGCAGCTCGGTGCTTGGTGCTTGGTGCTTGGTGCTTGGTGCTTGGTGCTTGGTGTGCGATTTGCCTCCTGTTGGCTGAAGGCCAACCGCACCGTAGCCTGGGGCAACGCCCCAGGTGGGGTATCGAACAATAACCCCGTTGGCTGAAAGCCAACCACACCGAAATGCGCCGGTCCGGCCCGGTGGTGCGTCGGTGGGTCGGTGGTCGGTGTGCTTGGTGCTTGGTGCTTTGTGCTTTGTGGTTTGTGCTTTGTGCTTTGTGGTTTGTGGTCGGTGGTCGGTGGTCGGTGGTTGGTGCTTGGTGCTTGGTGCTTGGTGCTTGGTGCTTGGTGCTTGGTGGTTCGTGG
>SLMF01000117.1 GCA_007133715.1 Planctomycetaceae bacterium | reverse complement strand
CCATCGGGCGGCTGGTCCCGCTGGAGCAGCTCGAGTTGGCGGACAGCCGATTGAGTGACACGGGGGTTGCTTACTTGGCCGAGTTGCGGCATTTGGCGCATTTGAATCTGGCGGAGAACGAGGAGATCACGGACGCTTCGATAGCCCCTTTAGGCGGTTTGAGCAGCCTACGATATCTGGATTTGCGTGGCAGTTCGCTCAGCGAGCAAGGCTGGCAGGAACTTCGCCGCCAGCTGCCGTCATGTGAAATCGTGCGTTAGGGCGGGCCGCTTCGCTCTTGCGTTATCTGCCGCTGCGCTGCTACACTCCCGCCCGCCGCCGAGCAGGTTCTTTGGCGGTCCGCCGGTTCGGAACGAGTCCTTGCGACAAGGAGGTCGCGGTGCGTTGCCCTTGGCTGATTCGCCATAAGCTGTTGCTGGGTGCAGGCATGCTGTTGCTGATCATGGCCCTCTTGGCCTTCAGCAGCTTTCAGGGCGTGTACGCCTATCGCGAACTGGCACGCAGCATCAGCTACCATCGGGCGCGCGAATTGCGGTTGATTTCCGAGTTATCGTTCAGCATTGGCGAGATGCGATCGCTGCTGAGCCGCATCCGGCGTCAGCCCGAACTCACTCACATTGCGGGGGATGCGTTGGGCTTGCGGGAGGACTTTCGCAGCCGGTTCCGGCTGGTCGAAGAGACGCTGGACGACTATCGAGAGCAGTTGGAGGAGTTCCAGCGGGAACGCTGCAAAGGAGAACCGGCCCCGGCGGCCCTGCCCGAATGGCAAGTGATCGCGGAGATCGAGGCGGCGTTGCAAGAGGTTTCCCGCCAGAACCCGGACGATCGCTGGTTCTTGAACAAGGTGCGGGTCGAGTCGTTGGACAAGGCGTTGGGGGATCTGCATACCGCCGTGCTGCGGCTGCCCTATTTGTTGCAGGAGCGGATGCACGAGATTGCGGGCGAGGTGCGCTGGCACTATCGCACCTGGATCATCCTGACCTGGGTTTCCAGTGCGCTGGCGCTGCTGGTGCTGGCCCTGTTGATCGGCTTTGTCTACCGATCCCTGCTGCGTCCCTTGAAGACGCTGATTCAGGGCTCGCGGCAGGTGGCCAAACAACGGGACTTTGATCATCGTATCGAACTGGACACTCAGGACGAGGTTGCCGAGTTAGCGGCCGCCATGAACGCGATGACCGAGCAATTCCAGCGGATCCGGGACGATCTGGACCGGCAGATCCGGGAGCGGGACGCCCAGGTGCGGCAGCGGACCAAGGAGGTGGTGCGGAGCGAGAAGATGGCCAGTTTGGGTCTGCTGGCCGCCGGGGTCGCCCACGAGATCAATAACCCTCTGGCCGCGATTGCTTGGAGTGCCGAGGCCTTGGAAATGCGGCTGCACGATATCATGCAGCTGGACGATCAACTGCCGGACGACCAGCACAATCCCGAGATCAGCGTGCTGCGCGACTACCTGCGGCGAATTCAGGATGAGGCCTTCCGCTGCAAGGGCATCACGGAGCGGCTACTGGATTTCTCGCGGCTGGGCGATTCCGATCGGCAGTGCACGGAACTGGGCGAGTTGGTCCAAGGGGTCATCGAGATGGTCCTTCATCTGGGCCGCTATCGCAACAAGGAATTGGTCTTCACCTGCAATCAGACCGTCCTGGCGCAAGTCAATCCCCAGGAGATCAAGCAGGTGGTGTTGAATCTGATCACCAACGCCTTGGACAGCATTGAATCGACCGGTACGGTTCGCGTCCGGGTCGGGGCGATGGGGGGCAAGGCCCGGCTGGAGATCCGCGACGATGGTTGCGGGATGAGCCAGGATGTTTTGAACCATCTGTTTGAACCTTTTTTCACACGCCGCCGCGACGGCCAGGGCACGGGCTTGGGGTTGTCTATCGCTTACGGGATCATTCAAGATCACGGTGGCGAGATCATCCCGTCCAGCGAAGGCCCGCAATGCGGCTCGCGTTTTCTGGTCACATTGCCTTTGGTGACGCAAGAGGAAAGCTACGATGAAACGACAGCCCAAGTCGCCTGAACGTCTGCGAATTCTGTTTGCGGATGACGAGCCGGGGATCCGGGAGGTGATGAAGATCGAACTGGCGCGGATGGGCCATGAGCCGCGGATCTGCGCGGACGGCGCCGCCGCGGTGGCCGCCTTGAAACGCAACAGCTACGATTGCCTGCTGGTCGATTTGGACATGCCCAAAATGAACGGGATCCAAGTGATCGAGGCGGCCAACGAAATCGCGCCCGAAACGGTCGCGGTCGTGCTGACCGGCAAATCCAGCCTGCAAACGGCGATCGCCGCCCTGCGCCAGGGCGCTTTCGATTACCTCACCAAACCCTGCAAGCTGGTCGAGTTGGAATCGCTGCTCTCGCGGATCGCCCAGCAGCGCGAGCTGAAGAATCAGTACCGGGCGGTCAAGCGGCAGTTGGAACGGATCGAAGCGGGCCAGGATATGGTGGGTTCCCACGAGTCGATGAGCCAGGTGCGCGAGTTGATTGCCAAGGTGGCCCCCACGAATTCGACCGTACTGATTTTGGGCGAGACGGGCACCGGCAAGGAGCTGGTCGCCCGCGGGTTGCACACGGCCAGTCTGCGGGCCCACAAACCGTTCGTCCCCGTGAATTGCGGGGCCCTGCCCGAATCGCTGATCGAAAGCGAGTTGTTCGGCCATCGCAAGGGCGCCTTCACCGGGGCGGACGAGCACCGCGTGGGGCTGTTCGAAGTCGCCCATGGCGGCACGGTGTTCCTGGACGAAATCGGCGAATTGCCCAAAGCCTTGCAGGCCAAACTGCTGCGGGTCTTGGAAAGCGGCGAGATCCGCCGGATCGGCGACAACGAATCCTTGAAGATCGATGTCCGCATCATCTGCGCCACGCACCGCAATCTCGCCGAAATGGTGGAAGACGATGCGTTTCGTGAAGACCTGATGTATCGCATCAACACCTTCGAAATCCAGCTCCCGCCCCTCCGCTTGCGGCGGGACGACATCCCCGAGTTGGCGAGCCATCTCTATCAACGGTTCCGGCCGGGAAAACCGCTCGATGTCGAGCAACTGTTCACCGCCGAGGCCTTGGAGATGCTGCGAGCCCATTCCTGGCCCGGCAACGTCCGCGAGCTGGCCAATGTCATCGAACACGCCACGATCCTTTGCGACCGGCCGCCGATCACGCCCAAGCATTTGCCGCAATCCTTCGGTACGCGGGGCGTCCGGGTCCCCGATCTGGGGCCCCTGCCCCTCCGGGAACTCGAAATGCATGCCATCTACCAAGCCCTCGAACGTCACGATGGCAACAAGTCCCAAGCGGCGGACGAGTTGGGGGTCAGTCTCAAAACGCTCTACAATAAACTGAACCAGGCCACGGTCGAGCGGAAATCGGCGTGACGGCCCCGCGTCTTGACGCGGTCGAGATTCGCGTTAAGCTGCGGGGGAACGCTTAACCAGGAGGACCGAATCATGTCGCGTTTCCGTTTCCCCGCCGCTCTGCTGATCGCCAGCCTGCTGATCCCCGCCCTGCTGCTCGGGGGCCCTGCGCTGGCTACCGCCGCGAATCCGCCCCGTCCCGAAACACCGAATGTGGTGATCGTATTCACCGATGACCAGGGCTATGCCGATGTGGGTGTCTACGGCGCCGTGGGCTACACCACGCCGCACCTGGACCGGCTGGCCGCCGAGGGCATCCGGTTTACCGATTTCTACGCGGCGCAAGCCGTGTGCACCGCCTCGCGAGCTGCCCTGCTGACCGGCTGTTAT